>NZ_JANEWI010000021.1:0-85286 GCF_028069775.1 Citrobacter sp. Igbk 17
TGCCCACACAGATTGTCTGATAAATTGTTAAAGAGCAGTGCCGCTTCGCTTTTTCTCAGCGGCGCGGGGTGTGCATATTACGCCATCCCGCTACGAAGTCAAGCATTTAATTTCGCTTTCTTCGCCGGAGTTCTCAGTGGAACCCCGCTGACCCGGCGGCTTGCAGTCCGTTGTTCCGTGTCAGTGGAGGCGCATTATAGGGAGTTATTTCAGGCTGACAAGTTAAAAATACAAAAAACTTATCAAGCGATTACTTTTCAACCAGAAGTTCGATTCTGGCCTGGTTTTTAAACAAAAACGAGCCCCGCAGGGCCCGTTTATTTAGGTTTTGTGACTTACTGCACTGCCACAATACGATCGTCATTCACTTCCAGGCGAATCGGTTTGCCCGGAATCAGCTCACCAGACAAGATTTGCTGTGCCAGTGGGTTTTCGATCTGTTGCTGGATAGCACGTTTCAATGGACGTGCACCGTATACAGGATCATAACCATTCACACTCAGCAATTTAAGTGCTTCGTCAGAGATGTGGATTTCATAACCACGCTCTTCCAGACGTTTGTACAGACGCTGCAGTTGGATCTGAGCAATAGAAGCAATGTGTTTCTCACCCAGCGGATGGAATACAACAACCTCATCTATACGGTTGATGAATTCCGGGCGGAAGTTCTGGCTCACAACGCCCAGCACCATATCTTTCATATGGCTGTAATCCAGCTCGCCGAAACGCTCCTGAATCAGATCAGAGCCCAGGTTCGAGGTCATGATGACAACCGTATTACGGAAATCGACCGTTCTCCCCTGCCCGTCAGTCAAACGACCATCGTCAAGCACCTGCAGCAGAATGTTGAAGACATCCGGATGCGCTTTTTCCACTTCATCCAGCAGAATGACCGAATAAGGGCGACGACGCACCGCTTCCGTCAGGTACCCACCTTCTTCATAACCGACATATCCCGGAGGCGCACCTACCAGACGAGATACCGAGTGTTTCTCCATAAACTCGGACATATCGATACGGACCATCGCATCGTCACTGTCGAACATAAAGTTCGCCAGTGCTTTGCACAGCTCGGTTTTACCGACACCGGTTGGCCCCAGGAACAAGAATGAACCAATCGGACGATTCGGATCGGACAATCCTGCACGGCTACGACGGATGGCGTTAGATACCGCTTCTACCGCTTCGTTCTGGCCAATCACGCGGCTGTGCAGATCCTGTTCCATCCGCAACAATTTTTCCCGCTCGCCTTCCAACATACGAGCCACCGGGATACCGGTCCAGCGCGCCAGCACTTCGGCAATTTCTGCATCCGTCACTTTATTACGCAGCAGACGCATAGTTTTACCTTCAGACTGGGTTGCCGCTTCCAGCTGTTTTTCCAGTTCCGGAATTTTGCCGTACTGCAATTCAGACATGCGCGCCAGATCACCGACACGACGCGCCTGTTCGATAGCGATTTTCGCCTGTTCCAGCTCTGCCTTAATGGTTTGCGTTCCAGAGAGGGACGCTTTTTCAGCTTTCCACTCTTCTTCTAACTCTGAATACTGGCGCTCTTTGTCGTCCAGTTCTTCATTAAGCATATCAAGACGTTTTTTACTTGCCTCATCAGACTCTTTCATTAACGCCTGCTGTTCCAGCTTGAGCTGGATAATACGGCGATCGAGTCTGTCGAGCTCTTCCGGTTTAGAGTCAATCTGCATACGAATGCTGGACGCTGCTTCATCGATAAGGTCGATAGCTTTATCCGGCAACTGACGGTCAGCAATGTAGCGGTGAGACAGCGTGGCTGCCGCAACAATCGCCGGGTCAGTAATCTGCACATGGTGGTGCAGCTCGTAACGCTCTTTCAGGCCGCGTAGAATCGCGATGGTATCTTCAACGCTTGGCTCAGCCACAAACACTTTCTGGAAACGACGTTCCAGCGCCGCATCTTTTTCGATGTACTGGCGGTATTCATCCAGCGTGGTGGCCCCTACGCAGTGCAGCTCCCCGCGCGCCAGCGCCGGTTTCAGCATGTTACCGGCGTCCATTGCGCCATCGGCTTTACCTGCACCGACCATAGTATGCAACTCATCGATAAACAGAATGACGTTGCCTTCCTGTTTCGAGAGATCGTTGAGCACACCTTTTAAACGTTCTTCAAACTCACCGCGATACTTCGCCCCGGCCACCAGCGCGCCCATATCCAGCGCCAGCACGCGACGACCTTTTAACCCTTCAGGTACTTCACCGTTAATGATTCGCTGTGCCAACCCTTCGACGATAGCGGTTTTACCAACACCTGGCTCACCGATCAAAACCGGGTTGTTTTTAGTACGACGTTGCAGCACCTGAATCGTGCGGCGAATTTCTTCATCACGACCGATAACCGGATCGAGCTTGCCTTGTTCGGCGCGTTCGGTCAGGTCGACGGTATATTTTTTCAAGGCCTGACGTTGGTCTTCAGCCCCCTGGTCATTCACGCTTTCACCTCCACGCATTTGTTCAATTGCCTGAGTGATATTGGCGGTTGTCGCTCCTGCTGATTTTAATAAATCGGTCAGCGTACCGCGCGACTCAAGCGCTGCCAGAACGAACAGTTCTGACGAAATGAAATTGTCTCCACGTTTTTGCGCCAGCTTGTCGCAAAGATTCAGTGCACGCACCAAATCCTGAGAAGGCTGAACATCACCGCCGGTACCTTCTACCTGTGGTAAACGGCTCAATGCCTGATCAATCGCTGTGCGTAACTGGCCAGCATTGATGCCAGCGGACGTTAACAAAGGACGAACCGATCCCCCTTCCTGATTCAGCAAGGCGCTCATTAGATGAAGTGGTTCGATAAATTGGTTGTCGTGCCCCAGTGCGAGTGACTGGGCATCGGCAAGAGCAAGCTGGAATTTATTGGTAAGACGATCCAGACGCATAACTCCTCCCATAACAGGTCAAAATTGCTACTGGAGATTAAATGAGGTCATCCCTCAATTATTCAAGGTGAATGACCTGAATTATGTGAAAAGAAAATTACACGTACCGGATCGTCTTGATTCTTTAGGTTATATCAGCCAAATAAAACTTGCCATACGACCCGTGGTATTGTCGCGACGATAAGAGAAGAACGTCTCACTTTCGTTGAAGGTGCAATGGTCGCCACCGTAGACGCTCTCTACCCCTACATTTGCCAGACGTTGACGTGCAAGCTTATAGATATCCGCCAGATATTTTTCACCACGCGGCACAAATGCACTGTCAGCTTGCGGATCTTTTGCCATAAACGCGGTGCGAACTTCTGCACCTACCTCAAACGCAATCGGACCAATCGCCGGCCCTAACCAGGCAATAATGTTTTCCGGCTTGTCGGCAAAGCACGCCACCGTTTCTTCCAGCACACCTTCACATAACCCGCGCCAGCCCGCATGGGCCGCCGCCACTTCTGTTCCAGCACGATTACAAAACAGCACCGGCAGACAGTCCGCCGTCATCACTGCACATACGGTGCCTGGCGTATTGCTGTAGGACGCATCTGCACGTTTAGATAAGTATGGCCCGCCGCTTAATTTCAGGACATCTTTACCGTGTACCTGTTCAAGCCAGACGGGTTTCGAAGGCAGATTGCCCGCAGCAAACAGCCGCTTGCGGTTCTCTTCCACATGCTCCGGGTTATCGCCACAATGGGCACCCAGGTTCAGCGAATCATAAGGCGACATACTGACGCCGCCAATGCGGGTAGAACTACAGGCTGCGACACCCTGAGGTATCGGCCACTGCGGGACAATTAGCTTACTCATAACCAGGCAACATCATCCTTATGCTCTTCAAAATCAGCGCGCATCACTTCGATAAGCTCCACCATATCTTGCGGAATTGGCGCATGCCATTCCATCTCGATACCGGAAATCGGATGATACAAACGCAACATGGTCGCGTGCAGCGCCTGACGGTCAAACTTACGCAGCACGGAGATAAACTCGTCAGAAGCGCCTTTCGGCGGGCGCGGACGACCACCGTAGACCTGATCGCCTACCAGCGGATGGGTGATATGCGCCATGTGCACGCGGATCTGGTGCGTACGTCCGGTTTCCAGACGCAACCGCAGACGCGTGTGCACACGGAAATGCTCCATAATGCGATAGTGCGTTACCGCAGGTTTCCCCATTGGATGCACTGACATATGCGTACGTTTGGTGGGATGACGGCTGATCGGTTCTTCGACCGTACCGCCCGCGGTCATATGGCCAATCGCCACAGCTTCATACTCGCGAGTGATTTCGCGCAGCTGCAATGACTCGACCAGGCGTGTTTGCGCCGGGACAGTTTTTGCCACAACCATAAGCCCGGTTGTGTCTTTATCCAGACGGTGCACAATACCGGCTCGTGGGACATCCGCAATTGGCGGGTAGTAATGCAGCAACGCATTCAAAACCGTACCATCAGGATTGCCCGCGCCCGGATGAACCACCAGATCACGTGGTTTGTTGATGACGAGAATGTCGTCATCTTCATAAACGATATCCAGCGGGATATCCTGAGCTTCAAAACGAATCTCTTCATCAATTTCAGCATTGATGGAGACACGCTCTCCACCTAACACTTTTTCTTTCGGCTTATCGCAAAGATTGCCATTTACCAGTACGCGCTGGTCGAGGATCCATTCTTTTATGCGCGATCGCGAATAATCAGGGAACAATTCGGCCAAAGCCTGATCTAAGCGTTGACCAAGCTGATTTTCGGAGACTGTTGCGGTGAGTTCTACTCGTTGTGCCATAAACTGCTTCTTCGTTTAACGTTGGGTTTTACGGCTTTGCCGTTTAATATAGTGTGCTATTGTAGCTGGTCTTAACCGGGAGCAGGAACAGAGAATCTCCCGTATTACATTTTGAGGAAAGTCAAAACGTCATGACGCGCATGAAATATCTGGTGGCAGCAGCCACGTTGAGCCTGTTTTTGGCGGGTTGCTCTGGTTCAAAGGAAGAGGTGCCCGATAATCCGCCAAATGAAATCTACGCGACTGCTCAGCAAAAGCTGCAGGACGGTAACTGGAAACAGGCAATAACGCAATTGGAAGCGTTGGATAACCGTTATCCATTTGGACCGTATTCTCAGCAGGTGCAATTAGATCTCATCTACGCCTACTACAAAAACGCCGATCTGCCACTTGCTCAGGCTGCCATCGATCGTTTTATTCGTCTGAACCCAACTCACCCTAACATTGATTATGTCATGTACATGCGTGGCCTGACCAATATGGCGCTGGACGATAGCGCACTGCAAGGATTCTTTGGCGTCGATCGTAGCGATCGCGATCCACAGCATGCCCGAGCTGCGTTTAATGACTTTTCCAAACTGGTACGTGGTTATCCGAACAGCCAGTACACAACCGATGCCACTAAGCGTCTGGTATTCCTGAAAGATCGTCTGGCGAAGTATGAATACTCTGTTGCTGAGTACTATACCGCCCGTGGCGCATGGGTTGCAGTCGTGAACCGTGTGGAAGGTATGCTGCGCGACTATCCGGATACCCAGGCAACGCGTGATGCCCTGCCGTTGATGGAAAACGCTTATCGCCAAATGCAGATGAATGCCCAGGCAGAAAAAGTAGCGAAAATCATTGCCGCTAACAGCAGCAACACCTGATTGACCTCAGAATGCAAAACGGCAGCCACTGGGCTGCCGTTTTTTTATTCGTTAACGCCACAACTGAAGCGGTTTAGCTGCGACGCATCCTATCAAATATGGCCTGCTTTCAGGTATTCCTCAAGTAAAAAATCGCCTGTTCCTGCGGTGCCTCACAAAAAGGTTTTCTTGACAAAAAGCGACAAAATAATGTGATTTAGATCACACATTTTGACATTAGGAACGGTATGCTGGAATCACCAAGACGGGAAAGACAAGAGGTAAAATTTATGACAATGAACATTACCAGTAAACAAATGGAAATTACTCCGGCAATTCGCCAGCATGTCGCAGACCGTCTCTCCAAACTGGATAAATGGCAAACTCATCTGATTAATCCACATATCATTCTGTCTAAGGAGCCACAGGGTTTCATTGCTGATGCCACCATCAACACCCCGAATGGACATCTGGTCGCCAGCGCAAAACACGAGGATATGTACACCGCCATTAACGATTTGATCAACAAGCTGGAACGGCAGCTCAATAAAGTGCAGCACAAAGGCGAAGCCCGTCGTGCAACAACTTCAGTAAAAGACGCCAACTTCGTCGAAGCAGAAGAAGAGTAGTCCCTTACATTGAGTGTATCGCCAACGCGCCTTCGGGCGCGTTTTTTGTTGACAGGGTGAAAACAGTACGGGTACTTTACTGATGTAGCCAAAGGAAAATTACATGAAACTTGTCCCGTTCTTCTTCGCATTCTTTTTTACCTTCCCCTGAATGGGAGGCGTTTCGTCGTGTGATAAAGAATGCGAAGACGAACAATAAGGCCTCCCACAACGGGGGGCTTTTTTATTGATAACAAGAAAGGCAACACTATGACATCGGAAAACCCATTACTGGCGCTGCGAGAAAAGATCAGCTCGCTGGATGAAAAATTACTGGCCCTGCTGGCAGAACGACGTGGTCTGGCGGTAGAAGTCGGTAAAGCCAAGTTGCTGTCTCATCGCCCGGTACGCGATATTGATCGGGAACGCGACCTACTGGACCGTTTAATTCAGCTTGGTAAAGCACATCACCTCGATGCCCACTACATCACGCGCTTGTTCCAGCTTATTATCGAAGACTCCGTCCTGACCCAGCAGGCGCTCCTTCAGCAGCATCTGAACAAGATCAACCCGCATTCCGCTCGTGTTGCCTTCCTGGGACCAAAAGGGTCTTACTCACACCTTGCAGCACGTCAGTACGCCGCACGTCATTTTGAGCAGTTTATTGAAAGCGGCTGCGCGAAATTTGCCGATATCTTTAATCAGGTTGAAACCGGACAGGCAGACTACGCGGTAGTGCCTATTGAAAACACCAGTTCCGGTGCGATTAATGACGTTTACGATCTTCTGCAGCACACCAGCCTCTCTATCGTCGGAGAGATGACGATTACTATCGACCATTGCGTACTGGTGTCGGGAACAACCGATCTGGAGAGCATCGACACGGTATACAGCCACCCGCAACCGTTCCAACAATGCAGCAAGTTCCTGAACCGCTACCCGCACTGGAAGATTGAATACACTGAAAGCACTTCAGCTGCGATGGAAAAGGTCGCCCAGGCTAACTCACCACGCGTAGCAGCCCTGGGGAGCGAAGCCGGTGGTGTATTGCATGGTCTGCAGGTACTTGAGCATATTGAAGCTAATCAGACGCAAAACATTACCCGCTTCGTGGTTCTGGCACGTAAAGCAATCAATGTTTCTGACCAGGTTCCAGCGAAAACAACGTTGCTGATGGCGACAGGACAACAGGCAGGTGCGCTGGTTGAAGCGCTGCTGGTACTGCGTAACCATAATCTGATTATGACCAAGCTGGAATCCCGCCCGATTCACGGCAATCCGTGGGAAGAGATGTTTTATCTCGATATCCAGGCCAACCTGGAATCATCCCAGATGCAAAAAGCCCTGAAGGAGTTGGGGGAGATTACGCGTTCGATGAAAGTATTGGGATGTTATCCGAGTGAAAACGTGGTGCCGGTCGACCCGAGCTAACGTGACAATGCCGGATGGTGCTGCGCTTATCCGGCCTACAATTCAGGCGATTTTTGTAGGCCGAGAAGGCGAAGCCGCCATCAGGCATCTTGCTTATTGACGGCTATCGTTGGCCTGGCGCAACAAGGTGCGACTTTCACTCTGGAAGCGCTGCGCATAGTCGCCAAACCAGTGTTCCACCTTACGGAAACTGTCGATAAAAGCCTGCTTATCCCCCTGCTCCAGCAAACCAATCGCTTCGCCAAAACGTTGGTAATAACGTTTGATGAGCGCAAGATTACTCTCTGACGACATAATAATATCGGCATAGAGCTGAGGGTCCTGGGCAAACAGACGACCAACCATTGCCAGTTCAAGACGGTAAATAGGTGAAGAAAGGGCCAGCAATTGCTCCAGTTGCACATTCTCCTCCGCTAAATGCAGCCCGTAAGCAAATGTCGCAAAGTGACGTAGCGCTTGAATAAACGCCATATTCTGGTCGTGCTCAACGGCGCTAATCCGATGCAGTCTCGCGCCCCAAACCTGAATCTGCTCAAGGAACCACTGATAGGCTTCCGGCTGCCGCCCATCACACCAAACCACGACCTGTTTTGCCAGGCTGCCGCTGTCCGGACCAAACATCGGGTGTAACCCCACAACCGGACCGTCGTGTGCCGCCAGCATCGCCTGCAGAGGGCCATTTTTCACCGAGGCCAGATCGACCAGAATACAATCAGACGGCAGGCGCGGTAATTTCGCGATTACCTGTTCGGTAACGTGGATCGGCACACTGACGATCACCATGCCTGCATCGGCGACGATCTCAGTGGCGCGCTCCCAGTCCTGCTGTTCCAGTATCCGCACCTGATAGCCAGACAGCGTCAGCATCTTCTCGAACAGCCGCCCCATCTGCCCGCCACCACCGACGATCACCACCGGACGCAAAGAAGGGCAAAGCGTCTTAAAGCCTTTGTCATTCTCACTGGAATAAGACTCGCGCATAACCCGACGCAATACATCTTCGATCAGATCTGGCGGCACCCCCAGCGCTTCAGCTTCTGCGCGGCGGGAAGCCAGCATTGTAGCTTCCCGCTCTGGTACGTAGATCGGCAACCCAAAGCGGCTTTTGACTTCACCGACTTCGGCAACCAGGTCCAGACGGCGTGCCAGTAAATCCAGCAATGCCTTATCAACTTCATCAATTTGATCGCGCAATGCGGTCAATTCAGCAACCATACCAACCTCTTATGCTACACGCGCCGTCAGCTGGCCGTTTAAATCTTGACTAATTTCACGCAGTAGCGCATCCGTCATTTCCCAGCTAATGCAGGCATCAGTTACGGAGACACCGTATTTCATTTCGCTGCGTGGCTGTTCGGAGGACTGGTTGCCTTCGTGAATATTACTTTCAATCATCAAGCCGATGATCGAGCGATTGCCATCTTTGATTTGGGCAATCACAGATTCAGCCACGGCTGGCTGGCGACGGTAATCTTTATTGGAATTACCATGACTGCAATCTACCATCAGAGAAGGTCGTAGTCCTGCCTGCTCCATCTCTTTTTCGCACTGGGCGACATCAGCCGGGCTGTAGTTCGGCGCTTTACCACCGCGCAGGATCACGTGACCATCTGGGTTACCCTGCGTTTGCAGCAGTGCAACCTGCCCCGCCTGGTTAATACCCACAAAGCGGTGTGATTGTGCTGCGGCGCGCATAGCATTAATTGCCGTCGCCAGGCTCCCATCCGTACCATTCTTAAAACCAACCGGCATGGAAAGACCAGAAGCCATTTCACGATGCGTCTGTGATTCAGTGGTACGTGCACCGATAGCTGACCAGCTAAACAGATCGCCCAGGTATTGCGGGCTGTTTGGATCTAACGCTTCTGTTGCCAGCGGTAGCCCCATATTCACCAATTCAAGCAGCAATTGACGCGCAATTTTCAGACCCGCTTCAACATCAAAAGAGCCATCCATATGAGGATCGTTAATCAACCCTTTCCAGCCGACGGTGGTACGGGGCTTTTCAAAATAGACGCGCATCACCAGGTAGAGGCTATCGCTGACCTCTGCGGCAAGGGCTTTAAATCGACGAGCGTACTCAATAGCCGCTTCAGGATCGTGAATCGAGCATGGACCACACACCACCAGCAGTCGCGGGTCGCGGCCAGAGATAATGTCTGAAATGGTTTTACGCGACTGAGCGATTTGCGCCTCCTGTGCGAGGCTCAGCGGAAATTCCGCTTTAAGCTGCTCTGGGGTCATCAGAACCTGTTCGTCGGTAATGTGTACGTTGTTCAGCGCGTCTTTTTGCATGATGGTGATCCTGTTTAGCTCGTTTGCGATAGTTTTCCTCAGCGAGGAGGTAATCACGATAACACAACAGGTAAAGATTTCAATCCACATTCCGTAAATTTTTATTTACACCAAGCAATTTTTCAGCAAAAACACCGCAAGACAACGTACATTTAAATTTACACACTTCTATATATGAATCCGCTATGCTTTAAAAAAACGGGGAGAACAGGCAATGAAGCAACTCATCTGTACCTTATTTGTATTATTTCTCAGCGGATGTCAGATAGATCCCTATACTTTCTCCCCCACCTGGACAGGTACCGACTGGTTTGATGCCGGGATACAAGATGCCATTTCAGGCTATGTCGTTAAAGATAACGAGACACTTGCCGACAACTACAATGACCCAGAGGTCGATCGCGCCCAATATCTTAAAGGGTACGCCGAAGGACAAAGGAAAACCTGTCAGCAGGACTTTGTTTACGCAAGAGGATTGACCGGAAAAACCTTCCCTGCCAGTTGCGACACGGTAGACAATGTCAGCCAGTTACATGACGCATGGCAAAAAGGAGCAAATGAAGGTGCGGCCTCAACAAGGTTAAATTAAACAAGAGCTTAAATTTTATAAATTAATGAGATTTAGCTTAAATACTCAATACACTCATTCCAGGAATAATGACGCCCTGGGAAAATAATGTTATTTTGTTGCAAACGATCTTGAATGTATATCGACGCATTACGGCAAACGCTGGTAGGTACCTATTCATGAGCTTTTCTTACCGACTCATACTTCTACTGGCACTGCTTCTGACCGGATTACCTCTGTACGCTCACAGCGTTACGGAAGAGGCAAAATCTGTGCGCTCTATGGTTTCCGGTATCGTCAGTTATACACGCTGGCCCGCACTTTCAGGGCCACCAAAACTGTGTATATTCTCTTCTTCGCGCTTTTCCAGCGTGCTGGAAGATACCCGAGCAGGAGCACTACCCTATCTTCCTGTCATCATTCATACGGAACAAGAAGTTTTAGTTGCGCAGTGTGATGGCTTTTATTTTGGAAAAGAAAGCCCTACATATCAGGCGGAATTAAAGAATAAATATCCTACTAAGGCATTGTTATTAATTGCCGAACAGAATCCCGAATGCGTTATTGGCAGCGCTTTTTGCCTCATAATTAAAGATGAAGACGTGAGATTTTCCGTAAATATGGATTCCCTGTCACGCAGCGGTGTAAGGGTGAGTCCGGACGTATTGATGCTTGCGCGGAATAAAAAGCATGAATAAGGGTCCTTCTCCCATAAAACGCCCAACGTTTAAGCGGACACTACGGCGTATCAGCATCGTCAGCGTACTGGTAACCATGACGCTGATTTGGCTGCTGCTTAGCATTTCTTCTGTGCTGGCTTTGAAGCAATACGCACAAAAGAACCTGGATCTCACGGCAGCAACCATGACCCGCACGCTCGAAGCAGCATTAGTCTTTTCGGATAGTGTCGCAGCATCGGAAACGCTGGCTGCATTGGGGCAGCAAGGGCAATTTTCAGTTGCAGAGGTCCGCAATCAAAAGCAGAAAGTGATCGCCACCTGGCACTATGACGCGCAGGATACCACTGACAAAATCAGCAGCATCATCAGCCACTGGCTGTTCCCGCAACCGGTGACTCAGCCCATTTTGCACAATGGAGACGTTATTGGTGAGGTGCGCTTGATTGCCCGCGATAGCGTTATTAGCCATTTTATTTATTTGTCGCTAGCCGTTCTTACCGGATGCATTTTACTGGCATCGGGTATTGCGTTGATGCTTACTCGTTATTTACACAATGGCGTCGTGGACGCCCTGCAAAATATTACTGAAGTGGTACATGATGTTCGTACCAATCGAAATTTCTCGCGGCGCGTATCTGAAGAGCGGATTGAAGAATTTCATCTGTTTGCGCAGGACTTTAATAGCCTGCTGGATGAGATGGAAGAGTGGCAACTACGTCTGCAGGCAAAGAATGCCCAACTGTTGCGTACCGCGCTACATGACCCTTTGACCGGTCTTGCGAACCGTGCCGCATTTCGTAGCAGTATTAACGCACTGATGAACGACGACGCGGCCCACAGCAGCTCTGCGTTGTTATTCCTTGATGGCGATAATTTTAAATTTATTAATGATACCTGGGGACACGCTGCGGGCGATCGGGTCCTGATCGAAGTCGCAAAAAGGTTGGCCGAATTTGGTGGTAATCGGCATCACCCATACCGACTTGGCGGCGATGAATTTGCCATGGTGCTTTACAGCGTCCATTCTGAATACGAAGTTCAACGTATCTGCGCGGCGTTGTCGCAAGAGTTTAATCGACCTTTTGACCTGCATAACGGTCATCTGGCAAGCATGACACTCAGTATTGGTTTTGCACTGACGTGGGAACATGCCTCTGCCGAGAAATTACAAGAACTTGCCGATCACAATATGTATCAGGCTAAAAATTTGCGCGCTGAGCGCATTATTAAAAAATAAGGAATTACACACATGCTAAAACGTTTATTATCCCCGTTTATTCTCATCATGCTGATTCTGGCAGGTTGTCAGGCGCCTCAGGGGAAATTTACCCCAGAGCAAATTGCAGCCATGAAATCGTACGGATTCACTGAAGCTTCAGGAGACTGGTCTCTGGGTTTGTCTGACACCATCCTGTTTGACAAAAACGACTATAAACTCCGCCCTGAAAGTGAAAAGCAAATTCAGGAAATGGCGTCCAAACTGGCTGCTACCGGGTTAAACCATGCTCGTCTGGATGGGCATACCGATAACTATGGTGAGGACAGCTACAACGAAGCTCTGTCGCTCAAACGAGCCAATGTGGTTGCAGATGCCTGGGCTCAGGGTGCCAACATTCCACGCACTAACCTGACAACCCAAGGGCTCGGAAAGAAATACCCGATTGCCAGCAACCAGACTTCAAAAGGGCGCGCTGAAAACCGCCGCGTTGCGGTAGTAATCAGTACACCTTAATCATTACCCGGCTGGCTGCGCTAACAGAGAATAGGACGTACTGAACTCGCGCAGTCAGTCGATTGCAATGACGAACGAAACACCCGCCCCACACGACTCAGCACCTCGCCGGTAACGTAACAATCACCTTTCCATTAAGCCTTAAACGCCGCAAAATCAATTTACCCGGCTAACCGCTGATATCGATATTCTGTCGATATAAAAAAAGGGGCCAGCCAAAAATGGCCAGCCCCTTCTATCAGGATGTCGCCTGAGCGATATCTTAGTTAAGACGCTCTTTGATACGAGCAGACTTACCAGTACGCTCACGCAGGTAGTACAGTTTAGCTTTGCGAACAGCACCACGACGTTTAACAGCAATGCTGTCAACTACCGGAGAGTGAGTCTGGAAGACACGCTCAACGCCTTCGCCGTTGGAAATTTTACGAACAGTGAATGCAGAGTGCAGACCGCGGTTACGAATAGCGATAACCACGCCCTCGAATGCCTGCAGACGTTTTTTGGAACCTTCAACAACCCATACTTTCACTTCCACGGTATCACCCGGACGGAAGGAAGGTACGTCCTGCTTCATCTGTTCTTGTTCAAGTTGCTTAATAATGTTGCTCATAATTTAATCTCTTATCCTGGGTAAACTGATATTGGGGGCTTACGCCTGCCCATCATGTTTATGTTGCTGTTGTGCGTGTTCCTTTTTGAACTCCGCCAGCAACCTTGCTTGCTCTTCAGTCAGAGCCAGGTTTTCCAGAAGTTCAGGTCTTCTAAGCCAGGTCCGGCCCAGCGACTGCTTCAAACGCCAGCGACGTATTTCAGCGTGGTTTCCCGACAGTAATACCGCCGGTACCTCCATCTGTTCTAACACTTCAGGTCGGGTATAGTGTGGACAGTCCAGCAACCCGTCAGCAAACGAATCTTCGATTGCTGATGCTTCATGACCCAGTACGCCCGGAATAAACCGGGAAACGGAGTCGATCAGCGTCATTGCCGGTAACTCACCACCGCTGAGAACGTAATCGCCGATTGACCATTCTTCATCAATTTCGGTTTGAATCACGCGCTCATCTATTCCTTCATAGCGACCGCACACCAGAATCAACTTTTGATTCGTTGCCAGTTCGCTAACGCCCGCTTGATCAAGCTTGCGTCCCTGAGGTGACAGATAAATCACCTTTGCGCCTTCACCAGCCGCAGCTTTTGCTGCATGAATGGCATCCCGTAAAGGTTGCACCATCATTAACATCCCCGGTCCGCCGCCGTAAGGACGATCGTCCACGGTACGGTGCCGGTCATGCGTAAAGTCACGAGGACTCCAGCTCTGGATGTTCAGCAGGCCATTTTTTACTGCCCGGCCAGTTACCCCGTAATCGGTAATTGCACGGAACATTTCTGGAAACAGGCTAACGATACCTATAAACACAAGCCAATCCCCATAACGCCGACTTTTACCGTTTATCCGGTGGTTTAAAAACCAGGATCCCAATCTACTTCGATAGTACGAGTAGCGAGATCGACTTTCTTGATAACCTGCCCATCGAGGAACGGTACTAAACGTTCCTTGATACCAAACGCATCTTTCAGGTTTGCCTTAATGACGATCACGTCATTCGATCCGGTTTCCATCATATCGACGACTTTTCCGAGATCGTAGCCTTCAGTGGTCACTACCTGGCAACCCATAAGGTCTTTCCAGTAGTAGGAACCCTCTTCCAGCGCAGGCAACTGCGAGGAATCCACGACAATTTCACAATTAGTCAGTAGATTCGCCGAATCACGATCGTCAACGCCTTTCAGCTTGATGATCAGATCCTGATTGTGGTGCTTCCAGCTTTCCAGCTGTACTTGCTGCCACTGACCCGCCTTCTGGATAAACCAGGGCTGATAGTCAAAAATGCTTTCGGCGTCTTCAGTGGAAGAAAACACTCTGAGCCAACCACGGATACCGTAAGAAGACCCCATTTTCCCCAAAACGATGGGTTCCACGGGTGCCTGTGCGGCGAGTTGCTTGCTCATCATGACCACCGTGACAGATTAAGCTGCTTTGTTTGCTGCTTTGATCAGCGTAGCTACGCGATCAGAAATAGTCGCGCCCTGGCCAACCCAGTGAGCGATGCGATCCAGATCCAGGCGAGTGCCTTCTTCTTTTTCGCTAGCGATCGGGTTAAAGAAGCCAACGCGCTCGATGAAGCGACCGTTGCGTGCATTACGGCTGTCGGTGACAACAACCTGGTAGAACGGACGCTTTTTAGCGCCGTGACGAGCTAAACGAATAGTTACCATAACATCCTCTTGTGTGAATAAAACACCGGGCCCCATCGAGGGAAGGGACCCGGTGTCATATTAAAAGCCCGAAAATTTTACTGATTTCTGAGAAAAAAGCAATCAACAGTTAATAACTCTGCCGTAGAAGGCCGTCGGCGGCGCAGCAAGTTCGGTGCCGGCGTGCGCGCAGCCACCGCAGCGTACACGCAGTACGTGAGGATGGCGAGCACACCCCGGAGCCGAAATAGCCAGTGAGCCAGGCCGGAAAAATTAGCGCCCAGGGAAGCCAGGCGGCATCATCCCCTTCATATTCCGCATCATCTTCGCCATCCCGCCCTTCTTCATTTTCTTCATCATGCGCTGCATGTCGTCGAACTGTTTCAGAAGACGGTTAACATCCTGTACCTGCATCCCGCAGCCCAGTGCGATACGGCGTTTGCGGGAACCTTTGATGATTTCCGGCTTAGCGCGTTCTTTCATCGTCATCGAGTTGATGATGGCTTCCATACGCACCAGCACTTTATCGTCCATCTGCGATTTCACGTTGTCAGGGATCTGACCCATGCCCGGCAGTTTGCCCATCAGGCTGGCCATGCCGCCCATGTTTTTCATCTGCTTAAGCTGTTCAAGGAAATCGTTCAGATCGAAGCCGTCGCCTTTTTTCAGCTTGCTGGCTAATTTCTCTGCCTGTGCGCGGTCAACTTTGCTTTCGATATCTTCGATCAGCGACAGCACATCACCCATGCCGAGAATACGGGAGGCAATCCTGTCCGGGTGGAACGGCTCCAGCGCTTCCGTTTTCTCACCGACACCGAGGAATTTAATCGGCTTACCGGTGATATGACGAATAGACAGTGCCGCACCGCCACGGGCGTCACCGTCGACTTTAGTCAGTACCACACCGGTCAGCGGCAGAGCTTCGTTAAACGCTTTCGCAGTATTCGCAGCATCCTGACCCGTCATAGCATCGACAACAAACAGCGTTTCTACTGGATTGATAGACGCGTGGACCTGTTTGATTTCGTCCATCATCGCTTCATCAACGTGCAGACGACCGGCGGTATCCACCAGTAGCACGTCGTAGAATTTGAGTTTAGCTTCTTTCAGCGCGGCGTTAACGATATCAATCGGCTTCTGACCGACGTCAGAAGGGAAGAAGTCCACGCCGACCTGTTCGGCCAACGTTTCCAGCTGTTTGATCGCCGCCGGGCGATAGACGTCCGCGGAGACCACCAGTACTTTCTTCTTGTGCTTCTCGCGCAGGAATTTACCCAGCTTACCTACGCTGGTCGTTTTACCCGCACCCTGCAGACCCGCCATCAACACCACTGCCGGTGGCTGGGCCGCCAGGTTCAGCGTCTGGTTCTCTTCGCCCATCGCCGCGACGAGTTCGTTACGAACAATTTTGACGAACTCCTGACCCGGCGTCAGGCTCTTATTCACTTCATGACCAACCGCTTTCTCTTTTACGCGATTGATAAACTCACGCACTACCGGCAGCGCGACGTCAGCCTCCAGCAGCGCCATGCGCACTTCGCGCAGCGTCTCTTTAACGTTGTCTTCAGTAAGGCGTCCACGGCCACTGATATTGCGCAGCGTGCGCGACAAACGATCGGTTAAATTATCAAACATTGTCTCTCGCCTGGGGTGGAAACGGTCGGTCGCAACAGCGACACATCAACAGAAATTTGCCGCAGTATAACATGAAGCCGCCTTTGTTGTTATGCAACGGTTGGAGCAGAGGTCACGTAACGCTATACTGCTTTTCTTTACTCTTGGCCAACTGTCGACACCCATATGCCCGTTTTTGCTCTGTTAGCCCTTGTCGCCTATTCCGTCAGCCTTGCGCTGATCGTTCCCGCCCTGCTGCAAAAAAACAGCGGTTGGCGGCGTATGGCTATTCTTTCTGCGGTTATCGCGCTGGTCTGTCACGCGTTTGCCCTGGAAGCACGTATTCTGCCAGGTGGTGAAAGCGGACAAAACCTGAGCCTGCTGAACGTCGGTTCTCTGGTTAGCCTGATGATCTGTACGGTAATGACCATTGTGGCCTCGCGCAACCGCGGCTGGCTATTGCTGCCGATCGTGTATGCCTTTGCATTAATCAATCTGGCATGCGCTACGTTTATGCCCAACGAATACATCACCCACCTTGAAGCCACACCGGGCATGATGATTCACATCGGGCTATCGCTCTTATCCTATGCCACCTTAATCATTGCCGCGCTGTATGCACTGCAGTTGGCATGGATCGATTATCAGCTCAAAAATAAAAGACTGGCGTTCAACAATGAAATGCCGCCATTGATGAGCATTGAGCGCAAAATGTTTCATATCACCCAGATAGGCGTGGTTCTGCTGACGCTGACGCTGTGTACTGGTCTGTTTTATATGCACAACTTGTTCAGCACAGAAAATATTGATAAAGCCGTTCTGTCTATCGTGGCATGGTTTGTCTATATCGTTCTGTTGTGGGGGCATTACCATGAAGGCTGGCGCGGACGTCGTGTCGTCTGGTTTAACGTCGCAGGTGCAGGCATTCTGACGCTGGCCTATTTTGGCAGCCGCATCTTGCAGCAGTTTGTGAGTTAAGTCTTTTAAGGAACCTACGTGGAACACATCTCCACCACCACGCTTATTGTTACACTTCTCATCATGGTGGTTATTTCCGCCTATTTTTCCGGTTCCGAAACCGGAATGATGACCCTGAACCGCTACCGTCTGCGACACCGCGCAAAACAGGGAAATCGTCAGGCAAAACGCGTTGAGAAACTGCTTCGTAAGCCCGACCGTCTGATAAGCCTGGTCCTCATTGGTAACAACCTGGTGAATATACTGGCCTCAGCGCTCGGAACCATTGTCGGTATGCGTCTGTATGGCGATGCGGGCGTGGCAATCGCCACCGGGGTTCTGACCTTTGTGGTACTGGTATTTGCTGAAGTATTGCCCAAAACCATTGCCGCGCTGTATCCAGAAAAAGTGGCCTATCCCAGCAGCGTGTTGTTAGCGCCACTGCAAATACTGATGATGCCGCTTGTCTGGTTACTGAATACCATCACACGTCTGCTGATGCGTATGATGGGCATCAAAACAGATATCGTGGTGAGCGGTTCGCTGAGTAAAGATGAACTACGAACGCTGGTGAATGAATCGCGCTCGCAAATCTCTCGCCGTAATCAGGATATGCTACTGTCCGTGCTGGACCTGGAAAAAGTCAGCGTCGATGACATTATGATCCCGCGTAACGAAATCATCGGTATCGATATTAACGATGACTGGAAATCAATCGTCCGCCAACTTTCGCACTCCCCGCACGGGCGTATCGTGCTGTACCGCGACTCACTGGATGATGCCATTAGTATGCTGCGCGTCCGTGAAGCCTGGCGACTCATGGCCGAGAAAAAGGAGTTCACCAAAGAGACCATGCTACGCGCCGCCGACGAGATCTACTTTGTCCCGGAAGGCACCCCGCTCAGTACTCAGTTGATCAAATTTCAGCGTAATAAGAAGAAGGTCGGCCTGGTGGTTAACGAATATGGCGATATTCAGGGGTTGGTCACCGTTGAAGATATTCTGGAGGAGATTGTCGGTGACTTCACCACGTCAATGTCCCCGACGCTTGCCGAAGAAGTTACGCCACAGAATGACGGCTCAGTGATTATTGATGGCAGCGCCAACGTTCGTGAAATCAATAAGGCTTTTAACTGGCATTTGCCGGAAGATGATGCGCGAACGGTAAACGGTATTATCCTTGAAGCACTGGAAGAGATCCCCGTTACCGGCACGCGAGTGCGCATTGGTCAGTACGATATCGATATTCTCGACGTACAGGACAATATGATTAAGCAGGTGCAGGTATTGCCAGTCAAACCACTTCGCGAGAGCGTATCTGACCAGTGAGGATAATTCAGACCGGGTAACGCATCAGCACTACCCGGTCTGAAGCTGATTAGCTTTTTGCTTTCGCCACAGACACCATTGCAGCGCGAATGGTACGTCCGTTAAGGGTATAGCCTTTCTGCATTACCATCAGTACGTTACCGGCAGTAACTTCATCAGACTCAACCATGGCAATCGCCTGATGCACGTTCGGGTCCATCGGCACATCGATATCCGCAACCACCTGCACACCAAACTTCGCCACGACATCCAGCATCGACTTACGGGTCAGTTCAATACCTTCAACCATCGCCGCCATCGCGTCATTATCTTTGTTCGCCACTTCCAGCGCGCGGTCCAGGCTATCCAGCACCGGCAGCAGTTCGTTGACGAATTTTTCCAGTGCAAACTTATGCGCTTTTTCTACGTCCAGTTCGGTACGACGACGCAGGTTTTCCATTTCCGCTTTGATACGCAACACGCTGTCACGCTCGCGCGTTTCAGCTTCTGCAAGCTGAGCCTCCAGATTCGCAATCTTTTCATCGCGCGGATCCACCTGCTCAGCAGAAGCGTCTGATTCAACCGCCTCAACTTCTTCGTGCTGATCCATGATAATTTCTTCCGGGGCTTGCCCCTCAGGCGTTTTCTGTTCTTTACTACTCATGAATTTCTCCGCGTTTTTTCGCATTCATCTCGCTAACTTGGCTTATTATGGGGATCAGATTCAGGGATTCAAGGGAAGTACTCACATTGTCACCAATCTTCGTTACAAGGACCTCGATAAAATGAACAAACATTTCAAGTGTATTGGCATTGTGGGGCATCCACGTCACCCTACTGCACTGACGACACATGAAATGCTCTACCGCTGGTTATGCACGAAAGGTTACGAGGTTATCGTGGAGCAACAAATCGCCCATGAGCTCCAGCTGAAAAATGTGCAGACCGGTACGCTGGCAGAAATTGGTCAACAGGCGGATCTCGCGGTGGTTGTCGGTGGCGACGGCAATATGCTTGGGGCCGCACGCACGCTTGCGCGTTACGACATCAAGGTCATCGGGATTAACCGCGGCAACCTCGGTTTTCTGACCGATCTTGACCCGGACAATGCCCAACAGCAATTAGCAGATGTACTGGAAGGTCATTATATCAGCGAAAAGCGTTTTTTACTTGAAGCACAGGTCTGCCAGCAGGATTGCCAAAAGCGTATCAGCACTGCAATCAATGAAGTGGTGTTGCACCCAGGCAAGGTTGCGCACATGATTGAATTTGAAGTCTATATAGATGAAATTTTTGCCTTCTCTCAGCGTTCAGACGGACTGATTATCTCCACGCCAACCGGGTCTACCGCCTACTCGCTGTCTGCCGGAGGTCCCATTCTCACCCCTTCCCTGGATGCCATTACGCTGGTACCGATGTTCCCACATACGCTCTCCGCGCGCCCGCTGGTAATTAACAGTAACAGCACGATTCGCCTGCGCTTCTCGCATCGCCGTAATGACCTGGAGATCAGCTGCGACAGCCAGATTGCCTTACCTATACAGGAAGGCGAAGACGTATTGATTCGCCGCTGTGATTATCACCTGAATCTGATTCATCCCAAAGATTACAGCTATTTCAACACATTAAGCACTAAGTTAGGCTGGTCAAAAAAATTATTCTAATTTAACGCCAACCTCTTTACTGTATAAAAAACCAGTTTATACTGTATGTAATCACAGTTATGGTTTTTCATACAGGAAAACAACTATGTTGGCACAACTGACCATCAGCAATTTTGCTATCGTTCGTGAACTGGAGATCGATTTCCAAAGCGGAATGACCGTCATCACTGGCGAGACCGGTGCGGGTAAATCCATTGCCATTGATGCTCTCGGGTTGTGTCTGGGCGGGCGGGCGGATGCCGACATGGTGCGTACAGATGCCACTCGCGCCGATCTGTGTGCGCGTTTCTCTTTAAAAGATACCCCTGCGGCGCTACGCTGGCTGGAAGAGAACCAGCTTGAAGAAGGTCGTGAGTGTTTGTTACGCCGCGTAATCAGCAGCGACGGCCGTTCCCGCGGCTTTATCAACGGCACTGCCGTTCCCCTGTCACAGCTTCGCGAACTGGGTCAGTTGCTTATTCAAATCCATGGCCAGCACGCGCATCAGCTTCTGACAAAATCGGAACACCAAAAGTCTCTGCTTGATGGTTACGCTAATGAAGCGTCCCTGATTCAGGAAATGTCCGCACGCTACCAGCTATGGCATCAGAGCTGCCGTGATCTGGCCCATCATCAGCAACAAAGCCAGGAACGCGCTGCCCGGGCGGAACTGTTGCAATATCAGTTAAAAGAGCTGAACGAATTCAACCCCCAGGCGGGCGAGTTCGAGCAAATTGATGAAGAGTACAAGCGTCTGGCTAACAGCGGGCAGTTGCTCACCACCAGCCAGCAAGCGCTGGCTATCATGGCCGATGGCGAAGACATTAACCTGCAAAGCCAGTTATATACAGCCAAACAGCTGGTCAGTGAACTGGCGGGCATGGACGGCAAGCTCTCTGGTATTCTGGACATGCTGGAAGAGGCGACTATTCAGCTCAGCGAAGCCAGCGACGAACTGCGACACTACTGTGATCGCCTGGATTTAGACCCTAACCGTTTGTTTGAGCTTGAACAGCGTATTTCTAAGCAAATCTCTCTGGCGCGAAAGCATCACGTCGCCCCTGAAGCATTGCCACAGTTTTACCAGTCCCTGCTTGATGAGCAACAGCAGCTTGACGATCAGGCTGACTCGCTCGAAACCTTAACCCTGGCGGTAAACACGCACCACCAGCAGGCGCTGGAAACGGCAAAAAGATTGCACCGCCAGCGCCAGCATTACGCTCAGGAATTGGGGCAACTCATCACAGAGAGTATGCATGCACTCTCAATGCCGCACGGTCTCTTTTGCATCGATGTGAAGTTTGATGAACACCATCTGAGCATAGACGGAGCCGATCGCATTGAGTTTAAAGTCACTACGAACCCAGGCCAACCGTTGCAGCCAATTGCGAAAGTCGCTTCTGGTGGGGAACTGTCGCGCATCGCACTGGCCATTCAGGTGATTACCGCGCGTAAAATGGAAACCCCAGCGCTGATTTTTGATGAAGTTGACGTTGGTATCAGTGGTCCGACGGCAGCGGTTGTGGGTAAGCTACTGCGCCAGTTGGGTGAATCAACTCAGGTGATGTGCGTCACCCACTTGCCGCAGGTTGCGGGTTGCGGTCATCAGCATTTCTATGTCAGCAAAGAAACGGACGGCGCAATGACTGAAACACATATGCAGGCGCTTGATAAACGCGCACGTCTGCAGGAGCTCGCTCGCTTACTTGGCGGTAGCGAAGTAACGCGTAATACCCTCGCGAATGCAAAAGAACTGCTGGCAGCATAAACTTTTTTACCTTGCTAAGGTCTGAGTTCAACATAAAATCGCCGACTGACCTGACACCAAAAGGTTTTAAAGTGGTGAAAGGTCTATTATCATCGGCATATTACATATGAGCCGCGTACTGCTCGGGCCCGAAAAGGAATCAAATCACTATGCGCTGTAAAACGCTGACTGCTGCTGCAGCAGTACTACTGATGTTGACCGCAGGCTGTTCCACTCTGGAGCGAGTGGTTTACCGCCCTGACATCAACCAGGGAAACTATCTGACACCTACTGATGTCGCTAAAGTACGTACGGGTATGACGCAACAACAGGTTGCTTATGCTCTGGGTACACCAATGATGTCCGATCCTTTTGGCACCAATACCTGGTTTTATGTGTTCCGTCAGCAGCCGGGTCATGAAGGCGTGACGCAGCAAACGCTGACGCTGACCTTTAACAGCAGTGGTGTATTGACCAACATTGATAACAAACCTGCCCTGACCGACAAAAAGTAGGTTTAAGAGATCAAAAAAAGGTGCTCAATGAGCACCTTTTTTAATGTTTGTTATTTTTTAGCAGATTTCTCTGCCCGCTGCCTGCGCAGTTCTTTCGGATCAGCAATCAACGGTCGATAGATTTCTACCCGATCGCCATCATGTACGACATCAGCAAGCTTCACCGGACGGCTGTAGATGCCCACCTTATTTTTGCTGAGATCGATATCAGTACGTAGTTCCAGCAGCCCGGAAGCGCGAATCGCTTCTTCGACGGTTGCGCCCTGCGGCAACGTCACGCGCTGTAGATACTGTTTCTCCGGTAGCGCGTACGCGACTTCAACGACAATCTTAGCCGACACTGACACTGTAAACCTCTTTTGCGCGAACCGTGAAGGCCTGCACCATGTTCGACGCCAGCTCTTTAAAGATACGGCCAAATGCCAGTTCGATCAGTTTATTCGTGAACTCAAAATCAAGATGAAATTCAATGCGACACGCTTCCTGGCTCAACGGCGTAAACTTCCAGCCCCCAATGAGTTTTTTGAACGGTCCATCGACCAGATGCATAAGGATGCTCTGGTTACTGGTCAGTTGATTACGCGTGGTGAACGTTTTGCTAATCCCTGCTTTAGAGACATCCACAGCCGCTGTCATCTGCCCCGGAGTCGACTCCAGGACACGGCTTCCGGTGCAACCCGGTAAAAACTGAGGATAGGATTTAACATCATTCACTAACTGATACATCTGTTCCGCACTGTAAGGTACTAAAGCGGTCCGGCTAATCTGAGGCATAACAATTTCCATCAATATCAATCGTGCAAATAATACCATTTATCATCCGCTAAAAAAAACGCTATAGCCCAACTCGTGCTAAGATAGCGCCTTGCGCCCCGCTGGATGAAATGGGGTGTTTTTCAATTCCAGATTACCTATACTGAGCGGCATTATGACGAAGAAAAAAGCACACAAACCTGGCTCAGCCACAATCGCGCTCAACAAGCGCGCACGACACGAATACTTTATTGAAGAAGAGTTCGAGGCTGGACTCGCACTGCAAGGCTGGGAAGTCAAATCCCTGCGCGCAGGAAAGGCCAATATTGGCGATAGCTATGTCATTCTCAAAGACGGCGAAGCGTTCCTGTTTGGCGCCAACTTCACGCCGATGGCCGTTGCCTCAACGCACGTCGTGTGTGACCCTACCCGCACCCGTAAGCTTCTGTTAAACCAACGCGAACTTGACTCCTTATATGGACGCATGAATCGTGACGGTTACACCGTCGTGGCACTTTCGCTGTACTGGAAGAATGCCTGGTGCAAAGTCAAAATTGGCGTCGCAAAAGGGAAGAAACAGCACGACAAGCGTTCCGATGTCAAAGAACGTGAGTGGCAGTTGGACAAAGCTCGTATTATGAAAAATGCAGGTCGATAAATCCCCCTCTCAGCGGCCAGTCTCTCATCATGAGGCTGGCCCTTATTGTTTAGTTATTGAAATCCACCCATTACATTCACCAAGATTATAGTTTTTACTCCGCTGAATCGTTCAAACCTAAAATAGTCTTTCCATTATTTTATCGCGGCCATAGCTTAATAAAGTAAAAATTCAAGAGCGTATTATTTATATTTTACACTTCACCAATAACACTATTATTACTGGTGTTTATTAGCTTTATAAAAAAACAGCACAGAATAAAAACAACTTTATATACAGTGAGTTAGGTTTAAACAAAAAACCAAAACATGTACTGGAAAGTATCCTTTTCAATTGTCCCAATGTATTTTTAATATAGATAATTTGCGTAATACATCCTTTCTGACTATATCATCTAATACGAAAGAACTATTCAGACTTAAAGGCTCTGACGTATTCGATAAACAAACTGATACCTGCGTGACCTAATCAATGAAATCACACGTGCAAACTCATCTATATGATGAACGGGCACCTGTCAGCTCATTTTCCCAACACGCTATTGTGGATTAATACTCTCGGCCTGCCATCAGGAGTGAATATATGCGTCTACTCGCCGTTGTATCAAAATTGACTGGTGTTTCCACAAATATTGAAGCTTCTGAAGTCACGCTCAATTCACCTTCCATCGTGAAGCTGTCTGTTTCTCGTGAAGAAATCAGCCAGCTTACCCGCGTAAATCAGGATCTGATTGTCACACTCCGCTCCGGTGAAACCATCACAATTAAAAACTTTTACGTTGGCAAAGGTGATGAACAAAGCCAGCTCGTACTTGAAGATAGCAACGGTGCGTTATGGTGGGTTCAGGATACGGATGGCGCATTCCACTATCAGCATCTGGACGACCTCACCCCATTGATGGCGAGCGAAGGCAGTCATGAAGGCGGCGCAGTCTGGCCGTGGGTTCTTGGCGGCGTCGCCGTGGCGGGGGGAATCGGCCTCGCCGCCGGTGGTGGCGGTGGCGGTGGCGGAAATGGCAATAATGCTGGCAATGGCAATGGCAATGGCAATGAAGGAAATGGTGCTGGTGACGGAAATGGCAACGGCAACGGCAACGAAGGGAATGGTGATGGCGGCTCGCCACCCACGACAACGCCCACGATGCCAGGCGTACCGATTATTACCAGCGTCACTGACAATCAGGCTCCCATTACTGGTCTTGTCAATCAACAGACGTCTACTAATGATAATACGCCAGAACTTCAGGGCACTGGCCCCGCGAACGCAACCTTACATATTTTCGATAACGGTACCGAAATAGGTCAGGTCACTATCGATGCCAACGGGAACTGGACGTTTACTCCATCCTCCCCGCTTGCAGAAGGTACTCACCAGTTTACGGTCAGCGCATCAAACAATGTGGGCAGCAGCGCAATCTCAGACAGTTGGGTCATTACCATCGATACAACCCCACCTGCCGCCGCAATAATTTCTTCAGTGAATCAGGAAGGCACTACAGTGACGGGTAGTGCTGAGCCAGGAAGCACTGTCACTATCATTGGCAGTAACAACCAGGTTCTGGGATCAGCAATCGTCGGTTCAGGCGGTACCTTCACTATTGGCATATCGCCCGCGCAAACACACGGTGAAGCGCTGACAGCAAAGATTCAGGATGAAGCAGGCAATATCGGGCCAGACACCTCATTCAGTGCCTCGAATTCCGGTTATCCAGGCGTACCCGTGATAGTCAGTGTTATGGATGATGTCGCTCCCTCCGTTGGGCCATTGCTCAACAATCAGTCAACTAATGATGCGACCCCAACGCTTTCCGGGACAGCTGAGGCTAACAGTACGGTTAAAATTTACAATAACGGGGCATATATCGACAGCGTCGTCGCCGACAGCAACGGTAGTTGGAACTGGACCTCCAGCACAAACTTGCGGGACGGCTCATATGCCTTCACCGCTACGGCAACCAACCACCTGGGTACGGGGGGAATGTCGACGGCCTTCAATATCAATATCGATACTCAGCCGCCGTTGTCGCCAGACGATCTGACCGTATCTGCCGATGGCGCTGTCGTCACTGGTACGGCTGAACCCGGCAGTACCGTGACGATAACCGACAATAACAATCATGTAATCGGCAGTGGTGTTACCGGGCCAGATGGCTCGTTTACTGTCACCATAAACCCACCACAAACCAATGGCGAAACCATCACCGCTATCGCTACCGATCCGGCAGGAAACACGAGTTTACCTGAAACGGCGATCGCTCCCGATATCACCGCCCCGCTACCGCCCACAAACCTGACAATCAATAATGCGGGCGATCAGGTTTCCGGCACGGCAGAGCCCAACAGTACCGTACATATTCTCAATCCTGGTGGCACTATCATTGGCACAACCACCGCTGATGCTGACGGAGATTTCACCGCCACACTGGTTCCGCCACAAACTAACGGCGAACATCTTGTCGCCAACGCAACGGATGCCGCAGGCAATACCAGTGGTAACACAGCACTCACAGCGCCAGACAGCACCGCACCTGATGCGCCGACAGGGGTGATTGTCGCCGGGGATGGTGGTTCAGTGAGTGGACATGCTGAAATCGGCAGCACCATCACCGTAAAAGACAGCAACGGGAGTACGATTGGCGTGGGTCAGGCAGACAGTGGTGGTCACTTTGTTGTGTCGATCACCCCGTCACAAATCAATGGTGAAACGGTAAAAGTGACCGCAACGGACAGTGCAGGCAACGAAAGTCTGCCCGCTTCCGCACTGGCTCCAGATATTACCGCGCCAGACCAACCGATTATTATTGCCGTCTTAGACGATGTTCCCGATGTCATCGGAAAAATTGATAACAACACGCTGACTAACGATGATAAACCGGAAATTAAAGGCACCGCGGAAGCAGGCTCGCAGGTCAAAATTTACGATAATGGCACCCTGCTAACTACCGTTACCGCCGACATCAATGGTAACTGGGACTACACGCCCAGCACCGCGCTGAGCCAGGGCGCACACGTGTTTACGGTTACGGCAACCGATGCCGCCAACAACACCAGTAGCGCCGCCAGCTGGAAAATCATTGTCGATAGCGTCGCGCCGGCCGTCCCGGCTATTACTTTGATCAACGATGACGTCGGAACCATCACCGGTAACATCGCGAATAACAACGGGGTAACCAACGACAACACGCCAACCCTCTCAGGGACCGGCGAGCCAGGCTCGCTGGTGAACCTGTATGATAACGGTTTGCTGATGACGGTGATGCTCATCGACAAGTCAGGTACCTGGAGCTATACCGTCCCGGACAACAAGCAGCTTGCCGATCGCGACCATCGTTTTACCGTATCCGCAACGGATGCCGCCGGTAACGTCGTCACCTCCCCCGTCACTGTCACCATTACCGTTGACACCCAGCCTCCAGGGGTACCAGCCATTTCAGCCGCCACCGATGACATCGGAAATGCCCCCGTTGACTTGCCTTCTGGTAGCCGCTCAAACGATAACCTGCCGTTACTGAAGGGGACGGGTGAAGTTGGCTCCACCATCACTATCTACGATAGTGCCACACCGATTGGAACGACCACCGTTGTGGCCGGAGGAACCTGGAGTTTCCCTGTCACCCAGCCACTTAGTGAAGGCTCGCACACATTGTCAGCTATCGCGACAGATGCGGCAGGTAACGCCAGTACCGCCGGAAGTTTCATGCTGACTGTCGATACAACGCCACCCGCAGCCCCGATCATCACCTCAGCGGAAGGGCTTATTGGCCTGGAAACTAAAGTACTGAGTAATGGCGGCAGCACGAAAAGCGACACCCCCAAACTGTCAGGAACAGGTGAACCGGGCGCGACAATTACGATTTATGAGAATGGCGGCCTCGCCGGCATCACTACCGTACAGCCAGACGGCACCTGGACATTTACCCCAACCTCACTTGCAGATGGGCCGCATAAATTCACCGCCACGGCGACCGACGCCGCGGGCAACACAGGGATCCCATCGGCGGGCTTTACGCTGACGGTGGATAATCTGCCGCCAACGCAACCGCTCCCACCCACCATTACGGATGACGTCAATCCGATAACCGGGGTCATCACCAACGGCATGACTAACGACACCACGCCAACGTTCAGCGGCACGGGGAGTGTCGGCGACCTTATTTCCATCTACCTTGGTAATAATCCCGCACCGTTGGGTACCGCGACGGTGGGCGCAGATGGTAAGTGGAGCTTTACACCTGGCGACCCCATCAATCCAGACAGCTATCAGATTACCATTACCGCAACTGACCCTGCCGGCAACGTCAGCCTGCCATCAAATGCCATCACCCTGAATATCGACATCACGCCGCCGGCAGCGCCAACCATTATCGCCGTCAATGATAATGTCGGCACTATTCAAGGCAATCTTGCGCCTGGCGCAATAACAGATGATACGACGCCAACTATTCGCGGAACCGGCACTGACGGCGACACGATCACGCTGTACAACGGCAGTACGATTATCGGTACCACAACGGTTGTTGGCACCACCTGGAGTATTACTCCTGGGACGGCGCTGGCAAACGGAAGTTATACGCTAACGGCCATTGCAACCGATGCGGCGGGGAACGCCAGTACCTCATCAAACAGCGTCTCGTTTACGGTTAGCAGCACCGTGCTGACCCTACCGCTGGTTACGGATATTGCAGATGACGCTGGTGCTATTATCGGTTCATTGACCAACAATAGCGTCACGGATGATACCACCCCAACAGTCAGCGGGACCGGTGCGCCGGGCAGTACGGTAGTCATTTTCGATGGTGGCAATCCCATTGCCGAAACCCTCGTTGCAGCGAATGGTAGCTGGAGTATTGAGATTACGCTGACGGGCAATGGCCCGCACACGCTGACGTTCGGCGCCAGGGATGCCGCGGGTAATTCCCTGGCGGCAGGAAACCCTGTAATGTTGATACTCGATACACAGCCTCCCGCCGAGCCAATCGTCACCAGTGTTGACCCGAACGGCACGCTGGTAAGCGGGACAGCCGAGCCGGGCAGCACCGTCATCATCAGAAGTGGTACTACGGTACTGGGCCAGGGCATTGCGAATAGCGTCACAGGTGCCTACACCGTCACGATCTCACCCGCACAAACTACGGGGCAGAATCTGAACGCAATCGCCCAGGATCAGGCGGGCAATAGCAGCGACCCTACGCCATTTAACGCGGCCACGTCCAGCATTCCGCATCCGCCAACTCTCGAAATCATTGATGATGTCTCGCCTGTTACAGGAGCGATTGGCAACGGTAAAACCACCAATGACACCTTGCCGCTGTTACAAGGAACCGCCACGGCAGGAGCAACGGTCAAAATTTATCAGGATGGGAATGTAATCGGTACGGTCACCGCCGATGCCGTTTCCGGCGCATGGCGCTATCCATTATCCGCTCCGCTGACAAACGGCACGACTTACAATTTCACCGTATCGCAAACTGTTGCGGGTATAGACAGTGGCATATCGCCCAATTACGCCATCACTATCGATACTGCCGCCCCACAAGCCCCTGCGATCACCAGCGTAATTGACGATGTGTTACCGGGTACAGGATCGTTAGATACCGGACAAATTACCAACGATTCACGCCCGACCCTCAATGGAACTGGCGAAGCGGGCGCGACGATCACCCTTTACGATAAAGGTATCGCGATTGGCATAACCACCGTGAGTGGCAGCGGATACTGGAGCTATACACCAACTGATGGGTTGGGAGAAGGCGAGCATATCTTTACCGCACGCGCAACGGATGCTGCAGGCAACCTGGGCGATCCCTCCAACAGCTTCCGGATTATTGTCGATACGTTAATCCCAAGCGCGCCCTCTATTGTGTCGGTAATGGACGACGTCGGTACCCCGCAGTCCCTTACATCCGGACAGCTAACCAACGACAACACCCCGTCGCTTGCTGGCGTCACCGAGGCCGATTCAGTAGTGACCATTCGCGATAATGGCGCGGTAATTGGCACAACCACCAGCGATGAAAACGGTAACTGGAGCTTTACACCGGCTCCAGCACTTAGTGAAGGCAATCATTCGTTCACCGCAACCGTCACGGATGGTGCTGGCAACATCAGCCCGGCAAGCCCACCTTTCGTTCTGGTTGTTGATACGCTGCCGCCCGCAGCACCGAGCATTACCTCGGTGATTGACGATCAACCCGGCAACACATCGCTGACTAACGGACAATTGACTAACGATGCACAACCCACGCTGAACGGCAAAGGAGAGATCGGCGCATCTATCACCATCCGCGATAAAGGCGTTGATATTGGTACAACCCAGGTTGATGAGACCGGCAACTGGAGCTTCACGCCGGATACCCCGCTGACTCAGGGGCAACACATCTTTACCGCCGTTGCCACCGATCAGGCGGGCAATATGGGAGGCGTATCTTCGTCCTTCACCCTCGAACTGGATTCCATCGCCCCGCAGCCCCCTATCATTAGCACGGTATTGGACAATACGGCTCCCACAACAGGCGCGATAACCAATGGGCAGACGACAAACGAAACACGTCCGGCACTGAGCGGCACGGGCGAAGTGGGGGCGACCATTACCGTTCTGAGCGATGGCCAACCCATTGGCACCACCACCGTGGGGGCGGGAGGTATCTGGAACTTTACCCCAACGGATGCACTGAGCAACGGACCGCATACATTGACCGTCACCGCGACCGACAGTGCAGGTAACACCAGCGCTGCATCGAACGGCTTTGGGCTCATCGTTGATACCGTATCGCCGGGTATACCCATCATTTCTCAGGTAGCAGATGATGTCGGCCCGCTGACGGGTAATCTGAACAACGGCCAGGCCACAAATGATGCGCAACCCACGCTCAGTGGAACAGCAGAAGCCAATTCCACGATCAAAATTTATGACAATGGCACCTATCTCGGTACCGCTCCGGTAGACGCCAATGGAGCCTGGAGCTTCACGCCAACAGCTGTACTTGGAAATGGTAACCATGCGCTCACGGTGACCGCCGCGGACGCAGCCGGAAACGTCAGTCAGTCATCCGCCACATTTAACATCATTGTGGATACCGTTGCCCCGTTTGCCCCCACCATTATCCAGGCCGTCGATGACGTACAGCCCGGCACCGGAACTCTGTCCAGTGGGGCCTGGACCAATGACACCCGTCCGCTACTCAGTGGCTCAACGGAAGCGAATGCCCGGGTCGCGATTTACGATAACGGCACGCTGCTGGGGACGGTAACCGCCACAATAGATGGGACGTGGGAATATCTGCCCCCCACACTGAGCAACGGCCAACATACATTCACTGCTATCGCCACAGACGCCGCCGGCAATATCGGTGCCACCTCAAGCGGATTTATTATTAATGTCGATACGAACCCACCGCCAATCCCACAACTGATCTCGGTCATAGATGATATCGCAGGCGGTGTTTTCAATGCAGCGCTGAACAACGGGCAGCTCACCAACGATGCCCGCCCAACGCTCAACGGCACCGCCGAAGCCGGTAGCACTGTCAGTATCTATGACGGGAACACTCTGCTTGGTACCGCTCTGGTGCAAAGCAATAATAGCTGGACATTTACCCCGACCACGCCGCTCGCGACCGGGTCCCATACCTTCACCGTGACCGCTACCGATGCGGCAGGGAATACCAGCGGCGCAACACCAGGTTTTACCGTGGTAGTGGACACCGCTGCTCCGGCACAGCCTTCAATAAGTAGCATTATTGATGATGTTGGCCCCAACACCGGTGCGATTGGCAGCAACCAGCCCACCAATGACTCACGCCCAACCCTGAACGGCTCCGCAGAGGCCAACGCGCGAGTCGATATTTATGATAATGGCAGTTTTGTCACCAGCGTAACGGCTGACAGCACTGGCAACTGGAATTACACGCCGTCCACTGATCTGGCTCAAGGGGCTCATTCGTTTACCATCACGGCGACAGATGCTGCGGGGAATACCAGTGGATTTTCGTCTGCAGCAGCCATTGTGGTCGATACCATCGCACCCGCTGTTCCAACCGGGCTGGCGGTCAACACCAATGGTACGACGTTAACCGGTGTGGCCGAAGCGAACAGTACGGTCATTATCACCTCCGGTAGCGGAACGGTACTCGGCACCACAACAGCAAATGCTTCCGGTAACTTCACCTTTACCCTGAATCCACCGCAAATTAGTGGGCAAACGCTGCAGGTCAGCGCACAGGATGCCGCTGGCAATATCGGCACCGCCGGCAACGTGCTGGCCCCGTTTACCGGTGTTCCTCCCGCGCCGGTGATCTCCAGCGTATTCGATGATGTCGGCACTATCACGGGCCTGGTCACCGCCGGGAAAACCACCAATGATACTCGTCCAACACTGAGCGGAACTGCGCAGGCAAACGCCGTTATCAACCTGTATAACAACGGCACGTTGATGGGTAGCACAACCGCAGACGGGAATGGGATCTGGAGTTTTACGCCAGGCAGCGCCCTGAGTGAAGGCAACCATGCGTTTACCGCCAACGCCACAAATGCCAACGGCTCGAGCGTTTTGTCTGGCTCGTTCAGCGTCATTGTGGATACCACGCCACCGCCCCCCCCTACGATTCTGATCAGCGCCGATGGCGGAACTGTGAGCGGTATCGCCGAAGCCGGCAGTACGGTTACGATATCCCTGCCTGGCGGCACCAGCGTGACAGCGGTCGCCAACAGCAGTGGGGTCTACAGTGCCACCTTACCTGTACGCCAGATTGAAGGTCAGTCGTTATCTGCAACGGCAACCGATGCAGCAGGCAATACGTCATCGCCTGCCAGCGTCATCGCGCCGGTACTCCCTCTGCTGGCTGAAGATAATGTCACCCGTTTGCCGCTACAGACTGACGTGGTAATCAGCACTGAGCATCAAAGCGATTACGGTTTCCTGCTGGTGAACGCACTGGGTAGCGTCGCCAACGTGCTGGGTAACGACACGGCAAGTGTTAATTTCAGCATCCAGTCTGGCGGTAGTGGCTCCATCACCATTAACGCCGCGGCGACCGGCATTGTGCTGTCACTATTAAGCTCAATGGAGATTGTTATCCAGCGCTATGACTCCTTGCTCAACACCTGGATAACCGTGGTCGATACTTCGAAACCCAATTTTGCCAGTTTGCTGACCATCGGAGCCTCTGGAGTGACGCTCAATTATGATGGGCTGACAGGCGGGGATTATCGCGTGGTCAGCTTCAACACGAACCTGCTGGCGACCGGCGCTTACACCAGCCTGGACGTTGCCGTGGTGAAAACCAACGGCGGAACCATCACCGGGGGGACCACAGAATCCGGTAACATCATCACCGATACCGATCCCACTAACGGTCAAGATAACGCCCCTTCCGGTACGCTGGTCACCGCCATTACCGATGGTAACGGCAATGTGGTAAACGTCACGGCAGGCGGCGTGAATGTACAGGGTAAATACGGCACCCTGCATATTAACCAGGACGGCAGTTATACCTATACCCTGACCAATACAGCAATATCGGTGTATGGCCGCTCCGAAAGCTTCACCTATACGTTGACGCATGGCTCTGACCATTCCTCAGCCAAACTGGTTGTCACGCTAGGCCAGGCCCCAACCACCAGCACGGTAACGGCAGCAGATGACGTGGCGTCACTGACCTACGGAACCCAGGTGATCGCAGTCGACCACGTCACGTCAAAACAAACTGGCTTCACACTGGCAAATGTCGGGCTGGGTGATGTCCTCGACGTCAGCCTGGTCAACGGGTTGACCAACCCAATCAAATTCAACGTTGATGACGGAGCAACGCGTACGCTCACCGTCCAGGCGAATGTCCTCGGTGTGACGCTTGGCGGCTTTGATCTGTATGTCTACCGCTTCAATGAGGCTATTCAGCAGTATGAACAATATCGGGTGCAGCCAAACTGGGTTACGGCGCTGCTGGGCGGCAGCTCTTCAGCGTATACCATCACGCTGCCGGGTGGTGGCTATCTTTTCCTGCTTAACGCCTCTGGCGGCCTGACGTTACTGACCAGCTATACCCTGAATATTCAGGCGGATCATACCTACGCGGTGGACAGTCTCAGCGCGGTAACCAACGGTAATATTCTGGTCAATGACTCGGCTCCGATAAACAGCGTCATCACCGAAGTGAATGGTGTTGCGATTAACGGGACGGGCACCACCAGTATTAACGGACAATACGGCACGCTGACTATCGATGCGAAGGGGAACTATACCTATACCCTGAAAAGCGGGCTGGGTGCAGATAGCATCAGCACACCGGACAGTTTCGTCTATACGGTCAAAGCCCCCAATGGCGATACAGGTAGTGCCTCGCTGAACATTACGGCGACCCCGCAGGCGCTGGACGCAGTAAATGACGTCAGCGGCATGATGGCGGTGAGTACCGTTCAGGATTCTGCGGCATACGGAAGCGGCGCGCTGGGCACAGCGACAATTCCGACGCTGGGGAGCAAAGCAACCGGTTCAGGTTCGTTTGACATCGCAACAAATGACGTACTGAAAGGCGCCACGCTCAACTTCAGCATCGGCACCCTTATCACCGTCGGTACGCTGGGCGTGACCTGGACAATCACCGGTCCTGACGGATTCTCGCTTTCAGGCTCTGTACCCGCCAGTGCTATCAGCCTGTTAGGCAGTTCAATTGCCGTCTCACTGGGTAATGCCGAGCTAGCCGCGGGTCATTACAGCATCAGCTTCACAGGAACGATGGGGGGACTGGCCGTTGGCAACGTCAGCATTACGCCGAACGTCACGGGCACGACATGGCACCTCAATACCTGGGACGTTAACACCACGACGGTGAATGGCAATATTTTTGATGGCAGTGATGCCGCTGGCGCGCACGATCAGCTCTCAACAGTCCATACGCAGCTCACTATCACCGGCTTTAACGGCAGTACCGCCACACTCAATCCGACCAGCAGTATCAGTAGCACAACAATTCAGGGTCATTATGGCTCACTGACCATGAATCTGGATGGCTCATACATCTATACGCTGAAACCGGGTACAACCGTGGCGTCGATGGCCAGCAAAGAGACATTTACCTATACGCTTAACGACCAAAACGGGCATACGGACACCGCGACGCTGACCATCAATATGAATCCACAGATGGCAAGCACCGCGCAACATGACGTAATCATCGGCTCGGTCTACGGCGATACGCTGATTTATCACCTGCTTAATGCCAGCGATGCAACGGGCGGTAACGGAACGGCAGACACCTGGACCAACTTCTCGCTGGCGCAGGGCGACAAAATCGACATCGGCGACCTGCTGGTAGGCTGGAACGGACAAAATGCCACGCTCGGTAACTACCTCACGGTGACCACCAGCGGTAACAACACCGTCGTTTCCATTGACCGCGACGGTACAGGCAGCACGTACCACACCACTAACCTCGTAACACTGGAGAACGTACACACCACGCTCGATGAGCTGATCCAACAAAATCACATTGTGACCTGAAACGAACGCCATACCGCTATAACGAGATAACAACAGCCCCGGATGCCATGACGTCCGGGGCAATAACAGTCGTCACTGCCCTATTTTGCAAGGGATAAACCATGAGAAATGTCGCCCCTGTCGCTGTACTGCTGGCATTAACGTTCTGTTCCGTTCATGCGAATGCCGAAGATGAACCGCAAATTATTACGCCGGAAGGGCTGGCAACCAGTCAGATGCTTCCCTCTCTGGATGGCTCTGTGGCCGATCTGCCGCTAAGCGTTGCCGCTCCCGGAAGCCTGACGCTTAACGACGCGGTGAGCCGCGCAGTGAGCTGGCATCCTTCTATTCGTGAATCCATTGGCAAACTGCTCTCGCAAAATGAGCAGATAGACGTGGCGAAAGCGAAATATTATCCGCAAGTTACAGCCGGAATGAACAACGGCTACAGCAATACCTACACCGACCATGGCTTCAGCCCTGCACTGGTCATTTCGGTGTCACAAATGCTGTATGACTTTGGCAAAGTCGCCAGCCAGGTGCGCGCCGAAGCCGCCGGTTCGGCGCAACAACAGGCAAACGTGTTACTCAGCATCGATACTGTCGCCCACGCCACCGCCAATGCAATCGTCCAGGTTCAGACATGGCAACAGATGGTGGATGCCGCCGAAGAGCAACTGGTCGCGCTAAACGGTATTGGTCGACTGACCAGAGAACGTAATGATGAAGGGGCGACCTCGCTGTCTGACGTGGTACAAACCGATGCGCGTATTGAGTCTGCTCGTTCACAGCTGGCGCAATATCAGGCCAATCTCGACAGTAGCAAAGCGACGTTGATGAGCTATCTCGGCTGGCGCTCACTGAACGGCATCAGCAATGAGTTTCCGGTAAAACTGGACAGCAGTTGCGATGTCGTAAAACCGGAGGATAAGTTAGTTCCTGCAGTGCTGGCAGCCTGGGCGCAGGCGAACATCGCACAGGCCAATCTGGATTACGCCAACGCACAGATGACGCCAACCATTTCCCTGGAGCCATCTGTTCAGCACTATCTCAACGACAAATACCCCAGCCATGAGGTGCTCGACAAAACGCAGTACTCAGCGTGGGTAAAAGTCGAAATGCCGCTGTATCAGGGCGGCGGTCTCACCGCCCGGCGCAACGCCGCCAGCCACGCGGTAGAGTCCGCACAGTACTCTATTCAGCGCACCCGACTTGAAGTACGGCAAAAATTACTGGAATCCCGCAGCCAGGCAATGAGCCTCGCGACTGCATTACAGATCCTGCGCCGCCAGCAGCGGCTGAGCGAACGCACTCGTGAACTGTATCAACAGCAGTATCTGGATCTCGGCTCACGCCCATTACTTGATGTTCTTAACGCCGAACAGGAAGTGTACCAGGCCCGTTTTGCCGAACTCCAGACCCAAAGCCAGCTGCGCCAGCTACAACTGAACTGCCTCTACAACACCGGATCGTTGCGCCAGGCGTTCGCCTTAAATAACCGCAGCATTCAATCGGTGGAGATCCAGCTATGAGCGACGTCGAGCCTGTTGTTGAAGATGCTATTGGCGAACCCGCCCTGAGCCAGTGGGCGCAGGCAGTTACCCACATTGCCAGCCACTATCGCCTTACTTGCTCGCCAGGCGCTATCCAGGCCAACGCCCCATGGTTCGAGGGGAAAAGCAAAACCCTTGCTTTGACGCAATTAGCGCGCCAGGCGGGACTTTCCTTTCATACGCTGGATACCGCAAAGCAGGTACTTAACCAGTGGCGTTTACCGGTGGTGGCGGAACTGCACGACGGCCAAATCATGGTGATAGAACATTTCAACGGTGAAGATACACTGGATGTCTTTATTATTGCCGACGAGGGACAGCGCAACCGGCTGGCGGTGACAGAGCTTCTGCCAGAAATCCATACTATCACCGCACTGCGCCCGTTATCGGCGTTAAAAGACAGTCGGGTTGATCGCTATATTTCGCGCTTTAAACCCGACTGGACACGCGAGCTGGTTTTACAAGATATCCGCCCTTACCTGCCCGTCATGGTTGCTGCGTTTCTGATTAACGTCCTGTCACTCTCCGGGATAATTTTTTCAATGCAGGTTTACGACCGGGTGATCCCCGCCCAGTCATATCCGACTCTCTATGTTCTCTCGACCGGTGTCCTGGTCGCGGTATTGTTTGGCTTTTTGCTTCGCGAAGCACGTACCCACATTATGGATCTACTCGGTAAACGTGCAGACATGCGTATTTCCGATCGCGTGTTCAGCCACGCCCTGCGGTTGCGCAATAGCGCGGTTCCCCGCTCAACAGGGAGTTTTATTTCCCAACTCCGCGAGCTGGAGCAGATCCGGGAGATGATCACCTCCTCAACCATGTCGACCATCGTCGACCTGCCGTTTTTCCTGCTGTTTATTGTCGTACTGGCGTGCATTGCTCCGCCGCTGGCGTGGATAGCCCCCGTCGCTGCCATTCTGATGATTCTGCCGGGGCTGTTATTACAGAAAAAACTGGCGGTACTTGCTAACCAGGCCGCACATGAATCCACTCTGCGCAACGCGGTGCTGGTCGAAAGCGTTCAGGGGCTGGAAGATATCAAGCTAATGCAGGCGGAGAACCGCTTTTTACAGCAATGGAACAGCTATATCCGCATTACTGGCGAGTCCGGGCTACGCACACGCAAGCTTACCCAGGGGCTGATCGGTTGGGGGATGTCAGTACAAAGCCTGGTTTACGCCGCCATCATTATGTTCGGTGCGCCCATGGTTATTGAAGGCACGATGACCACCGGGGCCGTGGTGGCCGCCTCGATGCTCGGATCACGGATGATCGCCCCGATGGCTAACCTGTGTGGTGTGCTGGCTCGCTGGCAGCAGGTCAAAGCAGCCAAAATGGGGCTGGACAGCATTATGCAACTTCCCACCGAGACGCAGCACGATGAAGACCGGATACACCAGGAAATCTTCCGCGGCCACTATCTGTTTGAAAATGCGCACTTTCGCTACCACAGTGACGACCAGCGCGTACCGTTACGCATCTCGCGTCTGGAAGTGATGCCCGGAGAGCGGATTGCGATTCTCGGGCGTAACGGCGCGGGTAAATCAACCCTGCTACAGGCCATGGCGGGCGGCGTAGAGATTATTCAGGGTGATGTCCGACTCGATAACCTGAGTCTGGCGCAAATCGATATGGCTGATTTACGCCGCAATATCGGTTTTCTCAGCCAGAACGCTCGGCTTTTTTTCGGTACGTTACGCGAGAATCTGACACTCGGCGCACCGCATGCCAGCGACACGCAGATATTCGAAGCGCTGGAGGTCAGTGGCGCATCTGCATTCGTCAAACAACTCGCCAAAGGGCTGGCACACCCCATTATGGAAGGCGGTAATGGGCTTTCCGGCGGGCAGCGTCAGTCGATTCTGCTCGCCAGAATGTTACTGCGATCGCCCAATATCGTACTGCTCGACGAACCCAGTGCCTCGCTGGATGAACACACCGAGCGGGAATTTATACAACGGTTAAACCAGTGGCTGGGCAACCGCACATTGATTGTCGCCACACATCGCGTTCCGGTTCTGGAGCTGGTCGAGCGCGTGGTGGTACTCAAAGAAGGTCAGCTGGTCATGGATGCCCCAAAAGCGCAGGCGCTAAATGCAAATCGGGCACCTGCACAGACTCACGGTCGGGAGTGGAAAAATGAAAACCAATCCGCATGATGCCGCCATGGACGACCTCGATATCCGCCGGGAACACCGTTTTTCCGGTGCCAGCCGCATTATTCTGCTCAGCACACTGCTTTTTGCCATCCTGGGGGGATGGGCGTATTTCGGTAAACTGGATGAAGTCTCTACCGGCAGTGGGAAAGTCATCCCCAGCTCGCGTGAACAGATATTGCAGTCGCTTGACGGCGGGATCCTTGCCGAACTCAGCGTGCACGAAGGTGATAAAGTTCAGGCCAACCAGATTGTCGCCCGCCTCGACCCAACGCGTTCTGAATCCAACGTGGGTGAAAGCGCCGCCCGATACCGTGCATCTTTAGCATCCAGCGCCAGACTGAATGCCGAAGTCAACGATTTGCAGCTAACGTTCCCCAGCTCGCTGCAGGCCTGGCCGGAACTTATCGCCTCTGAAACCCGGTTATATAAAAGCCGCCGGGCGCAGCTTGCCGATTCGATGGTGGAACTACAGGATGCGCTGGTCTCCGTGAACAAAGAACTGGCGATCACCCAACGGCTGGAGAAAAGCGGTGCCGCCAGCCATGTGGAAGTCCTGCGCCTGCAACGACAAAAAAGCGATCTTGGACTCAAAATAACCGACCTGCGCTCGCAATATTACGTGCAGGCGCGTGAAGCGCTGTCGAAGGCCAACGCCGAGGTTGATATGCTGGCGGCCATCTTAAAAGGTCGCGAAGATTCCGTCACCCGCCTGACCGTTCGCGCCCCGATGCGCGGTATCGTAAAAAACATCCAGGTCACCACGATTGGCGGCGTTATCCCTCCTAACGGTGAAATGATGGAGATTGTCCCAGTAGACGATCATTTGCTGATTGAAACCCGCCTGTCACCGCGCGATATCGCGTTTATTCACCCCGGACAGCGGGCACTGGTAAAGATTACTGCCTATGACTACGCCATTTACGGAGGGCTGGAGGGCGTGGTCGAAACCATCTCCCCAGATACCATTCAGGACAAAGTGAAGCCGGAAATCTTCTACTACCGTGTTTTCATACGTACCCATCAGGACTTTTTGCAGAACAAGCTGGGACGTCATTTTTCTATCGTACCGGGCATGATTGCCACTGTGGATATAAAAACAGGTGAAAAAACCATCGTCGACTATTTAATCAAACCATTTAATCGTGCAAAAGAAGCACTGCGCGAGCGGTAAATCCTTGCGGTTAAGGGGTTGTGGGGGCTGGTCACGCGTGTCACAAGTCTGTTATACTTGCTGCAACACATTGGGGCTGATTCTGGATTCGACGGGATTCGCGAAACCCAAGGTGCATGCCGAGGGGCGGTTGGCCTCGTAAAAAGCCGCAAAAAAATAGTCGCAAACGACGAAAACTACGCTTTAGCAGCTTAATAACCTGCTCTGAGCCCTCTCTCCCTAGCTTCCGCTCTTAAGACGGGGATCAAAGAGAGGTCAAACCCAAAAGAGATCGCGTGGATGCCCTGCCTGGGGTTGAAGCGTTAAAACTAATCAGGCTAGTCTGGTAGTGGCGTGTCTGTCCGCAGGTGCCAGGCGAATGTAAAGACTGACTAAGCATGTAGTACCGAGGATGTAGGAATTTCGGACGCGGGTTCAACTCCCGCCAGCTCCACCAAACATTCATTCATGATGCATCATGAACCTTAAAAAAGCCTGTAACTTCAACGAGTTGCAGGCTTTTTTGTTGCATGTGTGGTCATGATCTCTGTATGAATCTTGACCTTTTGGCACCATGTTTAGCACCACGGTATCGTGGGGCTAAAAAAGTGTGGTGCTAAAACATGCCTAAGCAACTGAAACCCTTAACAAATGTGGAGATCGCTGGCGCGAAGCCCCGTAGCACAGATTATGAGCTACGGGACGGTGAAGGCCTGTACTTGCTGGTTAAGACTTCAGGGAGGAAGGCCTGGCATTTCGAGTATTATCATCCCGTCACCAAAAAGCGCACCAAAACCAGCCTTGGCCCTTACCCGGTCGTTACACTGGCGATGGCCCGCGAAACTCGCACACAGTACAGACGACTGCTCTGGCAGGGCATCGATCCTCGTCAACACTTAGCTGAAATAGCCGAAGAAAAACGCATCCAGAATGAATGCACGCTGGAAAAGGTAGCCGGACAGTGGCTGGAAGAGAAAAAACGGACCTGTGGACTCAGCGAAGATCACGTCAAAGATATCTGGCGTTCGCTGGAGATGCACGTCTTTCCTTCTCTGGGCCATACGCCCGTCACCGAGATCCGCCCGAAAATACTCAAGGAACACCTCACACCGCTGGAAGAACAGGGCATCCTCGAAACGCTGCGGCGGGTTATCTCGCGGCTCAATGAAATCTTCCGCTTTGCCATCTCCGAAGAGCTCATCGAGTTCAATCCGGCTGACAACCTGGTCGCCCGCTTCAAGAAACCGAAAAAGCAGAACATGCCCGCACTCCACCCCAGCGAGTTGGGTAGGCTGATGCTGGCACTACAGAACGCCTCTATCCGCAAGGAAACCCGCTGCCTTATCGAATGGGAGCTACTGACCTGGGTTCGCCCCGGCGAAGCCGTTAGCGCCCGCTGGTGTGACATCGATATGAAAAAAGCAGAATGGCGTATCCCTGACACCTTTATGAAGATGAACCGTTCGCATACGGTGCCGCTCAGCAAACAGGCACTGCGCGTTCTTCAGATCATGGAGCCAGTCAGCCGCCATCGTCCGTGGGTTTTCCCCAGCATTCGCAAACCGCTGGAGCATATGCACCAGCAGACCGCGAACGCCGCGCTTATCCGTATGAGTTTCGGCGGTGAACTGGTCGCCCACGGCATGCGCAGCATCGCCAGGACCGCAGGCGCAGGTCATTTCCCCCGTGAAGTTCTGGAATCTGCACTGGCACACCAGAAAGAAGACGAGATCGAAGCGGCATACAACCGCAGCGACTATCTGGAACAAAGGCGACCGCTGATGCAGTGGTGGGGAAACTACGTTGATGCTGCCAGACGGCAGGCGCTGCTCGGTGAAGAAGAACCGCTGCGGATCGTGGAAGGAGAATAATGTGACCAGTCCCATTCGTCAGAATCTGTTTGAACGGGAATGTGATATGCCGCTGCTGGAAGCGCGGCATCTCGCCCTTCTGCTTCTCGGCCTTGATGCATCCCAACCGGCAAACGCCCTGCTGGAAGAACATCAGGAAAATTACCGTATCCTGCACGACGCTATCAGCCGCACCATCAAAGCAACGGGCATGGTCAGCGCCCCGGCGAATAAACGCATGTTCTATGCCGATGAAATGTTCGCACTGGCCTGGCGACTTATTGATGACGAACTCACGCCACCAGAAATTAAGGCCCGCAGCCTGAAGGCGGTGATGAAACTGTCACGTAACAGCCGTGGCCGCAAGTGGCTGAAGACGCTCGGTGACGACGCGCTACCAGATCTTACTACTTCAGCACAACCTTCCCAGCGTGGGATGCATAAGCGTGACAAAGCACGGGAGAATACAGCCCGACTCTGCTGGCTACTGGTTCAGCTTCTGGTTGAGGAGACTGACGGGCGTTACGGGACGTCTGATAAGCCGGCTTCGGATCGGATACTTCGAAAGCTGAAAACGCTGGCTCAGGATCGGGAATTATTGTCAGACGGGCTTGGGCGAGGGACCGTTTATGAGGTACTGAAGATGGGACGGGAGAAAAGAACGTAAGTAGTCGCTCCCAGTGGCGAGTGTAGCGAACCAATTAAGCTATGATACTTCAGGCGTATAGTCGGCTTCGTGCCAGGAGCGGACATTGGCCGAATAAATAGAAAGCAGCCGTGATGTGTTTTCATTAACGCTGGTTACGTTAGAATAGCCTCGATGAAAACGAGAGAACTGGAGTAAAAATGTTTGCTGATTTTGGTATCGTGAATTTCTGGACGTATCTGCTTGGTGCGACACTGATAGTTCTTGCTCCTGGCCCTGAGACCATGTTCGTGATTAAAACAAGCATTACGAGCGGCATTAAACGAGGCTTTGCTGCAATATTTTCCATTCTCATGAGTGACGTACTTCTGGTTCTGCTGGCATGGTGTGGGCTGGCCGCAGTCATAAGCTCAACTCCAGCCTTGTTTAACGCCATCAAATACGCAGGTGCTGCCTATCTTTTCTATCTCGGTGTCCAGACGATACGCGCTATCTTTAAGCCAACTGTTGAAACAAGTCAGGAAAAGAAATCGTCAGCTGATGCTAAGGGGATTATCGGGCGTGGAATGCTGGTTACTCTACTGAATCCAAAGACGCTGCTGTTCTATATCTCTTTCTTCGCCCAGTTCATCAATGTTCAGGCTGAACATTCCTGGATGGCGTTTATCATCCTTGCAGCAGTAATGTTCGCAATTACTCTCGTTTATTTCGGTTTCCTCGTTTTCTGCGGCTCTTATCTGCTAAGCCGTCTGAAAGGCAACCGTAGATTATCAACCATTGGAAACGCGCTGGTAGGTATGTTCTTCATTGGATTTGCAGCACGACTCGCAAGCGCAACCTCCTAACGAGACAGCTAAACCGCCTCACGGCGGTTTTTTTTACGTTCTTACGCTGGATGGGACAGCCGCTCTTCGCTCAGAACTGACGGTGAGATAGCGACATATATTGTGAAATGTTTGTAGTCGTACGTTGCCATTCGTTAACAATAGCAAATCTTATCTCGATGGGCTCAATTGAATAAAAATCATTCATTTTCAATAAATTAATATAGCGCCATCATTTTTGATGGCAAAGAAACTCTTCCCGGACTCATTACTTTCTTTCTGGACTTAAGTTTTTCCTCCGGACATATACCTCTCCTTCTTGTTCCGCGCTATAACCGCTTCGACACTCTGTTCCCGTGAGGTGCAATCATGAAAACCCGTGCTGACAGTAACAATGCTTTTCCCGAAAGCGGCAACGTGCGTATGCGGCAGGTGGTCCAGTTTCTGGCGATGAGCGAATCGTCTGTTTACCGCCTGATGAAAGCTACCGACTTTCCTCGCCCTGTCCATCTCTCTTCCCGGCTGGTGGTCTTCGATGCCGCTGAAATACGCCAGTGGCAACAACGCCGCAACGCATTCCGTTAATCCATGCTCAGGGATGAGCCGACTGATGCCTCGTTATGAAACACGCCCCCTGTCTCAACAAACAGTCTCCCGACCGACCGCACGCTCGAAGTGGTGAGCCTGGCATGGGAGGCCCCACGCATGTAGCGAAAAGAACCCGACCAAGAAGATGATATTCCTCCGATGGTACTCGGTCCGGATGAACTGACCAATCTGGACAACCTGACCATTACCAGGCCTGACACGCTCTACGTCCGAGTACTCCGCACCGGCGATATCAGCGAAGAAGAACTACTGAGAATCACCGCAAAACTGGTGCACGCGGATGTGCAGATGGCCTGGCTGATGAGCCCTGACGGTGAGTTGCTGGAGGACTGGACTGGAGTGGTTAATTTGAACGCCTGCGACAGGAAAGGCCTTTTAATTCGCCACAAGCTTAATAGTCACATCTCAGTAATTTAAGAGTAATAAAAAGAGGTGACCCTGAGCGGTGAGTGCTATCCCTAAGAGTTTATACTTTTATTTTAAAATAATTAATTAAAAATACATCCCCCAAGCAACCTCGCATAAACTCACTGATTGATGAAGTATACATATCAAAACTCTATCAATTATGATTAATTAAATGACACCTCCATAAAAACATTAATCAACTACTAATAAGCAGGGGTTTTCTGCACTACTCTACTCCATCCAAATAAATTAAAGGAGACATTTAACTTCATGGAATTAAATGCCTCCCTGATTTTATACCTAAGTTGTGAATGAAAATTCTATATGATAATTTTATTTTGTGCCGATAGATAATGTTTACTCATTCGCGGAAAATGCTTTTAGAATTAACAGAACCATCTCCTTATGGTGTGTTTCCAGAACTTCTGCTGGAGGTAGTACATGTGTCGGTATATTGATGGCCATCTGAGATATCGCAAATTTAAGCGCAGCATGAAAAGGTAGATGAGGTTCATAAAGACCGGCCAGATTCGTTACCTGCTGATGTAAACTGATAGCATGCGCATAATCGCCTCGCTGCCATGCACGAAAAATCCCGCACATCAGTTGTGGGGCGAAATTAGCACTGGCAGCGATAGCCCCGTCGCCGCCCAGAATCAGAGTTCCAAGCAAATTTTCATCATATCCTGCGAACACGGCGAAATCGTGACGTAGTGGTTTAACTGAACATAAGGTTTCCCGAATGTGGGTCATTGCATTGACAGTGTCTTTGAGGCCTACAATAGCAGGGCATTCGCAGGCAAGCCGGGTTATCACCGAAACAGGTACAGACTGTCCGGTGAGTGCCGGGAAATTATAAATCAGAACAGGTATGTGGAGTTCGCTACTGATTAACTGATAATGAGAGAATAATGCAGTATCACTCAGTAAATGATAAAAAGGGTTAATAACAACAACATAATCAGCACCGGATTCCTGTGCGTGCAGGCTCAGCCCAATCGCCGGAGCGGTGCCGGTGTACCCCGTTCCGATCAGCACCGGTTTTCGTCCATTGACATGGCGAATACAAAATTCCGCCACCTCTTTGCGTTGCTTTTCTGACATCGCCGCAAATTCACCCGCACTGCCTAAAAAAAATAACCCATCTACATCACTGCCGACTAAGAAATCAATCAACCTGGACTGGTTTTCACGATCAAATTTTCCCTCTGCCGTAAAGCAGGTCGGAACAGGGGGAATAATACCGCTCAGACAAGAGACGCTCATGGAATAAATCTCCTATAATTGCAGGAGACCCCTGCTGGAGGTCTCCGGTTGCAGGTTACCTACCAGTTAACAATTGTGCCTTCGCGCAGTTGTGCCTCAGCACCACTTTGTGGCTCCGGCTGATAAGGATGTCGGCGCGCTTCTGCTTCGTTCACCTCAACGCCCAGGCCGGGTTTTTCCGGGATCTGCCAGCAGCCATCCACCATCCGTATCGGCGTGTCCACCACATCATGGAACCACGGTACGGCTCCAATCATCTCTTCCTGAATCACGAAGTTTGGTGTGGAGACATCAAAGTGCAGTGCCACAGCGCCAGCAATCGGGCCTGCCGGGTTATGAGGCGCTACGCCGCAATAGGCCCCTTCCGCTGCGGCCGCAATTTTCTTCGCCATCCACAGCCCGCCACAGTGGCTTAAATCTGGCTGGATAATGTTGACCGCCCGGTGCAGAAACAGTTGCTCGAACTCTTTGTACTGGATCAACCGTTCACCCGTTGCAACCGGGCAACTGACCTTCATCATCACATCCCGCATGGCGGCAGGATCACCTGGCTGAACAGGCTCTTCCACAAACAATGGATTCGATGGCTCCAGCGCCTTTATGTACTGGACGGCAAGGGACGTTGAGGCAGGTCGACCATGGAAATCCACCATAATATCAATATCGTTCCCCACCGCCTGCCGGACGGCACCAATCGTCTCTTCAACCATACTGATTTCTGAGGACGCCGAGGTATAGTGACAATAGGGAACAAACAGAATTTTCATCGCCTGGTATCCCATATCCACTACTTCAAGGGCCTTATCAACAAAGGCATTTTTATTAAAGGTTTCGTAGATCGCTTTGGCGTTACCCTGGCCCAGATGGGTATAGGCTTTGATAACATTGTGTGTCTTACCCCCCAGTAAACGCCATACCGGAAGTCCCACACTTTTGCCCAGAATATCCCAGAGCGCGTGCTCAATGGCGCTGATCGCTGTCATAGCGATCGTCCCGGGCTGCCAGAAATGAAACTTTGTCATCCGGCGAAACGCCTGTTCTATATCACGAGGATCCTGCCCAATCATTAATGGTTTAATATCCTCCACAGCACTGACGACCGCCCGGGTTTTCCATTCCAGCGTCCCTTCTCCCCAGCCATATAACCCGTCAACATCCGTAATAACTTTCACAAATACCCAGTTTCGGAGATCCGCATTGACCACCAAAGTTTGTATATCGACAATTTTCATTTTTCACCTCATTTATTGAGTGATGAACATTATTTTTCCTGATGAAATATTTTTGACGGCAGTAATAAAAAAAGAACGCCACATACCAACAGGCATAAACCCAGTAGATACGTTCCATTATTAATATTACCGGTCAGATTTTTCGCCACATCGCTTATAAATGACCCCATAAATCCAGAGAGTGCACCGAATGAATTAATCATGGCGATCCCAGCCGCCGCCGCCGCTCCACTTAATAACGTTCCCGGAAGAGTCCAGAAGACCGGCATCATACCGAATAAGCCGACAGCAGCCAGCGTCATAAAGAACATCGATAATGTCAGACTCCAGGCAATACAGAATGCGCTCAGCATCAGGCATACTCCACCGATTAACGGAGGAAGGGCTGTATGGAGTCGCCGTTCATTCATTTTGCGGGAATGCCAGGGGATAAGGACCATAGCTATGGCACCAAAAAGATAGGGAACCGCGGTGATCAGGCCGATGGTCCAGACATTCTGCACGCCGCTGTAGCTGATAATAGAGGGCAACCAGAATGTCATTCCATAATATCCGGAGTTGTACATCAAAATGATCAGGCAAAGGATCCACAGGCGGACGTCTTTCAGGGCAACGCTGAAAGAATGTTGTTTATGGGTGTTATCGCTGACAAGATTATGATGGAGAATGTTTTTTTCCGTTTCTGTCAGCCAGCCGGCATCATCAATACCATTACTGAGCCAGAAATAAGTGAAAATACCCAGTAATGATGCGGGAACCCCTTCTATCAACATCATCCATTGCCATCCTTCCAGTCCGTAAGCCAGATGTGAATATTGCATAATTAAGCCGGATAACGACCCGCCCAGTACGGATGCTACGGGTAATGCCAGTAAAAATACGGAGGTGGCCTTACTCATCAGATGGGACGGGAACCAGTAATTCAGATAGAGGATCACCCCCGGATAAAACCCTGCTTCACAAATGCCGAGCAGCAGGCGGAGAGTATAAAAAAGTGTCGTACCCGGAATGCCGGTGAGAACTGACAGAGGCTGTATTGCCATGGTTAACGCGGAGAGTCCTCCCCAGACAAATAATATCAGGGCGATCCAGCGCCTTGCCCCTATCTTGTGCAGGATCATATTTGCCGGGACTTCAAAGATAAAATAACCCCAGAAAAACATACTGGCACCCAGGGCATAGACGGTATCGGTAAACTTCAGACTTTCCAGCATTTGCAATTTTGCAAAACTGATGTTCACCCTGTCGAGATTTGCAAAAAGATAACACACCATAAAAAGAGGGATAATTCGCAATATCACCTTCTTATAAAGGTTTTCTTCAGAAATACCGGGGTTCTGCTCAGCCAAAATTATGCTGTCATTATGTGACCAGGACGAGTTCATAACATAATCCTCAAAACAATAAGGGCCGATAAAGGCAGTGTTACTCCTTAACAAGTAAAAATCGAAGCGTATCCTGGCTACCTGTCTTTATGATGCTTCTGAAAAGGATGACATCAATGCGAGAGTATTTCCTCTCAATTTATTGCCTGCGAAAGGAAGTATCTCGAATTTACATTAAAGTTTCATAACTAATATCTACATTCAATAAAAAAACATTTTTTATGTGGATGCTATCACACGAAAAAAACACTAATCATTATTAGTAAACGACTTTAAATTAGGAAAAAACGTAACTTTTTCAACTAATATTTAAAACAAGAGAACAACCATCATAAAGATAATAATCAATGAATTAAAACAGTCATGATAATAAAAAATGACAACCACAAAAAAAAATTAATAACCCCACCAAAATAAAATTCTACTAAACACAGTTTTTCCCCTCATTACACTTCGTTACTCTACGTCACCCACATCATTTAATAACAATGAATAACCAAATCATTAGCGCTATCATTTCAATACTCACTTAACATTAACTTTTCGCTACCAGGTTCAATGTGACGGTTTGTGTTACCAGCTCTGGTACTAAACTTAATTCACCCAAAAGAGTCATCATACAATACGCAACGTTAAATACAGATGGCTGTCAATGGGGTATCAAGGTGAACCAGACAGGTGATTCCCGGAATGAAATTTACGTGCAATATCAATACTGAATTAGCCCCTATAGCAGACGCAGGCATAAAAACTATGACATCAACTGCTTCAATAAATACTTCCCTCACGTCACTCAGGAAAACGCAGTTCTGTGCCACGCAACTCCGTAACACGGTCAACTAATCAGATCTATTCACTTCTCTGTCTCAGACATGTAAGGATTTTTACTGCCTTACAGGGGCGTTGCTGTTTTAATAACCAGATGATTAATGTGTATATAAACAATCCTGAACGCAGGAGGAAGGTTATGCATAACGACAGGCTTTTACGCTTACGCCAGGTGGAAGAAAAAATCGGGCTTGGTAAATCGTGGATTTACCAGCAAATACGCCTGCAACAATTTCCATCATCTATCCGACTCAACAATCGCCATGTCGCCTGGCTGGAAAGTGAGGTGGATGCGTGGATCCGCCAGCGTATCCACCTTACCCGCGATGTCTGAATGCCGGAGGTAAATTATGTGCGCCTCACATCTGTTCAACCGCTGGTTTCAGGGTACGTCAGGCACTGCTGGACAAGATATGGTTCGGCTCTGTCTGGAGCAAATCCAGCCGTTTAGCCTCAATCCTCGTGTCACACGCAACCCTGGGTATGATGAGTTGAAAGCATCAATTCGCGCCCGCGGGCTGGATAATCCGCCAGCGTTGACCCGTCGCCCCGGTGATGAAAAATATATGCTCGCCAGCGGCGGGAATACACGTCTCGCCATCCTCAATGAACTGTGGCTGGAAACACAGGAAGAGCGTTTTCACCACGTCTGCTGGCCGTTCCATCCGTGGCCGGAAACGCTGTCAACGCAGCAGGGCGAAGTCCAGTGTCTGATCGGCCACCTGGCCGAAAGCGACCTGCATCACGGATTAATGTTTATCGAACGGGCGGAAGGTATTCTGCACCTGCGCGATCTTTACAGTGAAGCTGGCATTAACTGCACGACGCAACTGGCACTGGCGGAGCAACTGACCCGCGACGGCTATCCCGTCAGCCAGTCGCAAATCAGCCGAATGTTACAGACCGTCGACTGGCTGCTGCCCTGCATCCCCAATGCGCTGTACGGTGGCCTTACACGGCGCGTTATCGATCGTCTGCTGGCGCTACGCAGCGCAGCAGAACAGGTCTGGGCAAAACTGATGCCACTGGAACGCCAGACGGAGTTTGCTGGCCTGTTCAGTGCCGCTCTCACCACCTTCGACGGTGAATCGGAGGGCGTGGTGCCGCAACTGGTACAGGACGAACTGCTCGGCGAGATGAGCTGTCGCAGCGGCATAAGCTGGAATACATTGCTGGCGGAACTGACCGATGGCCAGAGCAGGCGGCAGGCGCTGCTGGGGCCTCCGGCCGAAAAGGTCCTCTGGCCGCCACCGCCGGAAACGGAAAAAGCAGCACTACCAGAGCCTGAGCCACCGACTGAACCTGCCGCGCCCGATGAGCCAAGGCCCTCACCGCTGGTACATACGGCACGGTCGCTGTGTGCCAGCTGGGGACTGGACACCTGTATCCACCCGGACGACAGCGCTCCGGCGGGTTTCACCCTCGCGCCCTGCCACGATTTTCCCCACCCGGCGGCACAGCGCTGTTATCAGGTGCTGGCCGCCCTGAATGGCGACACCAGCACGCCGATGCCCGCCCTGGAGCTTCTGCTGTCAGCAGACTACGACAACGCGCAGATCCAGCAATTGATGCAGCTTATCAGCCTGTGCCGCCAGCGGCGGCTGCGGGAGGTTCACCATGACCCCCTCGGTTAACCAGGCCGTACTCATTCACATTGTCCAGGCGCTGAAGGAGGGGCAGATCCGCTACTGCGAGTCGCTGGGTTTCAGCCCCCAGGAGTTGTGCGAGCTGACGCACCTTACCGCCGATGACATCCTGTTTCTCAGCAACAGTGCGGTGCAGTTCATCACCACCCATATTGACCACGAAATGCTGGGCCGGATGCTCGCGAGGATGGAGCAGGAGCGGCTGTTCCAGCAGCGTCTGGAGGAAGCGCTGTCGCTCGGCGCATCCATCGAGTTCATCAACCACTACTTTGGTCTTTCCACGCCGGAGGTCTGCGCCCGGCGGCGGCTGATTGGCCTGTTTGTCCGGCAAGGGCGCAACAATGCTCCGGATGAGCAGGTGGAGACGCTGGTGTGGAACGAGTGGCAAAAAATGGGCGTGAAAAAGCTCGACTCACCCGAAGCGCTGACCGCCATGATGGCGATGGCCCGCGAACACGATCTGTCGCTGACGGTCATCTGGAACCTGCTGCGCCAGTGGACTCAGGAGAAGCTGCTGCATGAAGAGTGACGATCGGCTGTTGTTTCTCGGCAACCCGCAGCAGAGCGTGCCAAAGCGCCTGCTGCTGGCGCGCAACCTCTCTCCACGCGACAAGTTCACGTGGCAACTGCTGCGCCTGCACGCCTGCGACGACGGCAGCGGCGTCTTTCCCTCCTACAACGAACTGCAGGGCTGGCTCTCTGACCAGCCTGAGGGCGCGAAGGCCTCGCGCAGCACCGTCAGCAACGCGCTGATGATGCTGCGGATCACCCGCTGGCTGAGCCTGTACCAGCGGCTGCGGGACGAGCAAAGCGGCAGGATCACCGGCAACCTCTACGCCCTGCATGATGCGCCACTGACTCATGCCGATGCCTGCCGGATGGACAGCGAATATCTGGCGCTGCTCACCGCCTGCTCCCGCCACCGCAACCGGCGTATCCGCACCACTGCCATCGGGTTACTGCTCACCCTGCAACAACCTGTGGACAGTGGACGAACCTGCACTGAGTCTCCATTGAAGACCGCCCCAGGTCTTAATCGAAGACTCAGTAAAAAATGCCCGAGTCTTCAATTAAGACTCAGTGATGTGGCGGGGGCTGGCGGGCAGCCGGAGCCGCATTGCGTACATACTGGTACAGATTTAAACAATAAACATCAAAAGCGTACGCAACTGCTGCACTGGCCTGTGGATAATCCCTTCAGCGCCAGCGAGCGCCGCGCCGCCGAACGTGCCATGCGCAATCTGGATCCCTCCCTCTGCCAGCAGGTGCTGGACGACTGTCTGTGGCGGATCGCCGCCCACGATATCCACCGCCCCCTCGCCTATCTGCTGGCAACGCTGGAGAAAGCCAGACGGGGCGAGTTCAATCAGCTTCGGCGCAGGCGCAGATAGCCCGGATTTTATGCGCACCGCATAAAGCCGGTGTACCAGCTATCAATCAAACCTCATTCATCGGCGAAATTAACTTTCTGCGGACCAGATGGGTTTCCCGTCGCCTGACTCATTGTGCGGACCGACACTGCGGGCATCTGAATCCATGGAGAATTTCCGATGCCTGGCACAACCCTGTTCAGCGATATCCGCATTACCCTGCACACCCGCGTCGCCACCCGGCTGTGGCAGGCACATCCCACCGGCATGCTGCTTTGTCTGGCGTTACTTAGGCGCCTGCTACGCGCCGAAGAGGCCGACGATCCGTGGGCCGCCCACTGGCTGAAGCAACTGCGCATCCGCCTGAACCTGATCGCGCACCTGCTGAAGCAAAAAAACCGTCGTCTGGATCATGCCTTCGCCAGCCTGCCGGGCGCTATCCATACCACCCAGATCAGTAATCCGTCCCCGACCGAATTCATCCTGCCGCTGGCGCTATTCTCACCGCCCGGTTCGCGCCTGCTGCAACAGTTGATTGATTACGATCTGCTGGTCCGCCGCACCCTGCTTGCCTGGCACCTCGGCCTTATCACCCAGGCGGAGAAGCGCGATTTTATTGCCACCATCCCACGCCTGATGCTCCAGCTCTTCAGCTTCGTGAACCGCTTTCGCACCACCGGCGTGACCCGCGCTGATGTGCGGGCGAACAGTCCGCTGGCGCAGACGATGGCGCATAAGCTCGGGAATTTGCCCAAAAAGATGCTTGCGGAGATCCTGCGTGATGATCGGTGAAGACGACGAAGAAAGCGCCGCCCGCAAAAGCTCGCTAAAGGGCCTTTTAAAGGCCTTTAAGGGTAAGGGAGAGCTGCGAGCGCTGGTGCAGGAATTACGGGAGGTACGGGTACAGTTGCAACAATGCCAGCCAGTGCTGAAACAGGCGGTGTATGAATTGCCTGGGCGTAACGTACCGCTGATCCTGTGCAGTAACCCGGCGCGCTCCGGCGTCAGCTATCTGCGCTGGCGAAATCTGGACAACAACCGTTCGGGGAGCGTGGCGTTGCAGGAGGCCATTCAACAGCCTGACGCGAGCGATAAACTGCGCGACGCGCTGATGGCACTCGAATGGCGGCGGCAGGTACTGAATACGCAGCTTTCAGTGGTGATGTTTATGCTACGGCGGATACAGCCGTTAAGCACGCTGGTTTAAAATTTTGCGCAAAGTTAAACTCTGAGTGTCACTTTAGCGAAAATTTTAAACTCACCCCATGCACCTGAAAACAGGCATTATCCACTTAATGCACGTTCTAAGGTGCAATTTTTACCTTCTCCCTCCAGTTTCCCCTGTCACCTTATCCCTCTGGCACACCATGCTGAACGCCCTTTCACCGGAGACAGCCCATGCAACTTTACCTGTGCGAAAAACCCTCTCAGGCGCGCGATATCGCCCGCGTTCTTGACGCCCATAACCGCAGCGACGGCTACCTGCATAACGCCACCGTGACCATCACCTGGTGCTTCGGCCATCTGCTGAGCATGGCCGCGCCGGAGGATTACGATCCGGCGCTGAAACACTGGCGGGCAGAGCACCTGCCGTTTATTCCCCCGGCATGGCGGCTGGTGATCCGCAGGGATGTACGCAAGCAGTTCCGCATCATCGAGAAGCTGCTGAAACAGGCGGATGCGGTGGTGATTGCCACCGACGCCGATCGCGAAGGCGAAACCATCGCCCGCGAAATTCTGGAACAATGCCGCTGGCGCGGTCCGGTCCAGCGACTGTGGCTGTCGGCGCTGGATGAGGCCAGCATCCACAAGGCGCTTGCAGCGCTGCGACCCGGCGACAGCACGTTTCCGCTGTACCAGGCCGGACTGGCGCGCGCCCGCGCCGACTGGCTGGTCGGGATAAACATGACCCGCGCCTGCACGCTGATGAACCGGCGGCACAAAGGCGTGCTCTCCGTGGGCCGGGTGCAGACACCGACTCTACGCCTGGTGGTGGAACGTGACCGGGAGATTGCCCGCTTCACGCCCCGTCCCTGGTGGCGGGTAGATGCCCAATTGCATGCAGGGGGCAATTCCTTTCTGGCGCAGTGGCAGCCGGATAGAGCTTACTGCGACGACGAAGGGCGCTGTACCCGTGAATCCGCCGCCCGCGAGGCCGCTGCACGCCTGCAACAGGCCGGAACCGCGCTGGTGCTGGATGTGACCACCCGGCGGGAGAAAACGCCGCCACCGCTGGCCTTCACCCTCAGCGCCCTGCAACAGACCTGCTCGAAACAGTGGGGCATGGGCGCGCAGGAGGTACTGGATATCGCCCAGCGCCTGTATGAAACCCATAAAGCCACCACCTATCCGCGCACTGACTGCGGCTGGCTGCCGCTCTCCATGCACGCTGAAGCGCCGCAGGTACTGGCCGCGCTGGTTGCCAGCGACGCCTCACTCCAGCCCCTCGCCACGCAACTGAATCTGCAGCAACGCTCCCGGTTGTGGGACGACAGCAAAATCACCGCCCACCACGGCATCATCCCGACCCGTAAAACGGTAGATCTGACACAGATGAATGACAGCGAGCGCAAGGTCTACGGTCTGGTACGCAGCCATTTTCTGGCGCAGTTTCTGCCGGACCATGAGGTGGACAAAACCGTTCTGCGTCTGAACTGCGCCGGGGAAACGCTGGTTGCCCGTGGCTCAGTGGTGATTGTCAGCGGCTGGCGACAACTGTTTTTACGCGAGATGGCAACCCAATCGCCGGAAGAAACGCAGGCACTTCCCGCTCTGCAACAGGGACAGACCTGCAAAGTGGAACAGGTGGACGTTCGTGCCCGTCAGACGCAACCGCCGGAGCACTACACGGAAGGGACGCTGATTGCCGCGATGAAAAACGCCGCCCGTTTTGTCAGCGATGAGCGCCTGAAGCAGCGGCTGAAAGAGAACGCAGGCATCGGCACCGAAGCCACCCGCGCCGGGATTATCCAGACACTGCTTAAGCGCGGTTATCTGATTAAGCAACGTCGCTTTCTGCTGGCAACGGATACCGCCAGCACACTGATTGACGCCCTGCCGGAAGCGCTGAAAGATCCGGGCACCACTGCGCTGTGGGAGCAGATGCTGGATGACATCTCGAAGGGGAAAATGGGGCTGGAGGCGTTCCTGGTGCAGCAGCAAGAGGCCGTTACAGCGCTCACGGCTCAAATAGTCAGAGGTCAGAAAATCGCCCCATCAGGTTAGCAAAACGCCCGGCGTTTGCCGGGCGTGAAAACAACGTCAGCCAACGATTACGGCTTGTGTTCAATCGCCGGGTTGTTGTTGATGGCGATGCGCTGTGGTTTCTCTTCTTCCGGGATATCCTGGTGTAATTCAATCGCCAGCAAGCCGTTTTCCAGCGAAGCGCCGGTCACTTTCACATGCTCCGGCAGACTATAACTGGCCCGGAAGTCGCTGCGGCTGATACCCCGATGGATCCACCCTTCTTCGCCGTTTTCGGTTTTCTCCTCTTCACGTTTACCGCTGATGTTCAGCTGACCGCCGACGGTTTCAATTTCCAGTTCGCTCTCTTTCCAGCCCGGCACGCTGAGCGTCAGTTCATAGCGGTTATCGCCCAGCCGCCGGATATTGTAAGAAGGCGTGGAGGGCAACGGCGTACTGCCGGTTAGCTGGCTAAAAAGGCGATCGATGCGGTTAAAACGGTCCGCAAACAGAGAATCGGAGAGATCGTGTAATACAGGAAAAGTTCTGAGAGTCATCATGTACCTCCTGAACAATAAAAAGAATATTCAAAAAGTTCATGTCTTATGGGCAGGTGTTCCTTACCCGCTTTCTATGTAAGGTTACTGGGCTACTTTTCAACTCACCGAAGCGAAATTTTGTGATGAAAATCACATATCCTCCTCCCAGCCTGTCACGGAAATTATTCAGCCACCGGTAACAAATCTCGCTGTCCTCTCACCCCGAAAGCTGTTGCTGTAATGCCGTTATCACAAAGTCCGCCATGCATTCCTGAAAAGCGGAGGCGCACAGCGCGGAATGCCCGTACTGCCAGTAACTCAGAGGCCTTGCAGCCCATGAGCCAAACCCGAAGCGGGGCATCCCCGCGCATGGGGCCTCCGCACCTTTCAACACGGAGATACCACCATGAACGATACCCACTACTTCAACCTGTACACCAGCGGTCTGGGCTACCTCAACCGGATCCGGGAAGTGACCCCGAAAAAAGGCGAACCGTTCCTGTGTTGCGACATTGCCGCACTACGGGGCGAAGCCAGCAACGCGGAGCACACCTGGTTCGACTGCCGCGTCAGCGGCAAGGAAGCGCAGAAACTGGTGCGCCGCTGTATCGACGCCTGCGAGCAGAAACGCAAGGTGCTGATCCAGTTCCGCCTCGGCGATCTGTATGCCGACACCTTTGTCTACAGCAAAGGCGACCGTAAAGGCGAAACCGGTGTCAGCCTGAAAGCCCATCTGCTGCACATCGGGCTCATCAAAATTGACGGTGAAGAGGTTTACCGGGCAGAACGCGAAGCTGACTCCCAGCCAGCGCCAGCCGCACCGCCAGCAGAGCCTGTACCGCAGTTCTGACACACAGCATTCACCCAGCCGGGGAGATTCCCCGCCGGGGCGTTTCCCTGGCCTTTTACCGGAGAGACGCATGATGAATACCGTATTGAACTCACGTGAAGAAGCCCTTAACCGGGGCAAACTGATCAACCTTGATGACGAGGCGCTGGACGCTGGCTTGCCGCTGGATCTGGCCATTACCCTTCCGGCCCACAAGCACTGTCTTGAAGACCGGAATGACAACGACGTCAGGGATTTGCTGAAAGGTGTTGAAATGGCAGCGGTAGTGGCCTTTATCGCCCACCAACCGCCGCAACGCACCTTTCGTATTGATTACCGCTCGGTGCTGTCGCAAAAAACTAACGGTAGCACGCAGCAGCAGACCTCCAGGCTGACGTTACGCGTTCATTTTTCTGAGCAAGGCATTCCTATCGCCGCCACGCTGGGGCTGATGGGGGAAAGATTCCCTTATTGATCTGATTTTGCGCCCGGAGTAACGGGCGCTATTTTTTGACGCCGCCAACAGTTGTCGGTAGTCCCTTCCCCTCTCATCCTGCACGCTCCTGTAAAAGCTCTGTGGAGGATGCGATGAAACGACTGCTGACAGCTCTGCTCCTGTTTATTTTCAACGGCGTGGCCGCCGCCTCTCCTGCAACGCCAGAAGTCGTCCGCTACGACCGCTATCTGCTGGTCAGCACATCACCGCAACAGCCGCCACTCGAACAGCTTACCGCGCTGTCCGTTCCGCCCGGTTTTCACCCGACGGTAGGGGAAGCATTGCAATATCTGCTGCGCGACAGCGGCTGGTCCTTGTGTCTCGCCGATGCGCGCCGGGCGCAGCTTTATGGCCTCCCGTTGCCAATAAGCCAGTACAACACCGGCCCGCTGCGCCTGAAGGCCGCCCTGCAACTGCTGGCGGGCCCGGCGTGGCGGATAACCACCGACGAAAACCGCCGCGAAGTCTGTTTCGCCAGCGACCATTCCCTCCCCCAGACGGTGGCTTACCGTCATTCCGTGTCCCTCCACCCTTTGGGGCCGTTAACGGCCCCGTTTTTTCTCGCCGGAACCGTACAGCGCGGCGATATCCGCCTGGCGGTGATTGTGCCGCCGGAGGCCATTTACCTCCATCAGGTGGTGTGGCTGCGCACGGGGGAACAGTGGCGCGGCTGGCGGCTGGAGCGGTTTGATGAGCGTCGGGCGGTATTCCACCACGGCAAACGCCAGCTGACGCTGAAAGTACCGGAGTAAGCGATGAAACACCTGATTCTCCTGTTACTGCTCACTGCAAGCGTGGAGGCGCAACCGCTCCAGATGCAGACCAGCCAGAATGCGGACTCTGCACTCAGACCGCTGACCACGCAACAGCAGGCCACCGTCTGGGGCATCACACCGGAAGAGTGGCAGCACTATCTCACGCTGAAACAGCAGGCGCGCGGCGTCTGGTCGCCGGGACTTGATCCGTTGACCACGCTGGGCGTCGAAGCCGACACTGACCACGAACGCCAGCGTTTCGCAGAACTGCTGGTCAGGCAGGAGTACCAGCGGCTGGAGAAAGAACTCGCCTTCCAGCGCGCCTATGATGCCGCCTGGCAGCGCCTGTATCCGGGTCTGACGCCGCTGAAAACCACCTCCGCCAGCACTTCCCGCGTTTCGCTGTTCGTTAAAGATGACTGCCCGCCCTGCGACAGCCTGCTACGTACCCTGCTGGCGCAACAGCGTCCGCTGGATATCTGGCTGGTCAACAGCCAGGGCGATGATAACCGGGTGCGCCGCTGGGCGATGGCGCATGGCATCGACACAAAACTGGTGAGTGAGCACAACATCACGCTTAACCACGACGCGGGCCGTTGGCTCCTGCTGGGGCAGAGCAAAATCCCGGTGGCGCTGGAACGTAAGGGGGAGCAATGGCGCGAGGTTCTGCCCTGATCCTGCTGCTGCCCTGTCTGGCACTGGCGCAGCCGCTGCCGGAAGCGTACCTGCGCGCCGCGGAGCATTTCCGCGTGCCGCCGGAACTGCTGTGGGCCGTCACACAGACCGAAAGCGGGGCGAACCTGAGCGGCAGGCATCTACCGTGGCCGTGGACGCTCAATATCAAAGGCACCGGCTACCGCTACGCCAGCCGGGAGCAGGCCTGTCAGGCGCTGCTGGCCGCCATCCGCCGTACCAGCCCGAAGCGCATTGACGTGGGGCTCGGGCAGATCAATATCGGCTGGCACCGGGCGTATTTTGACTCTCCCTGCGACGCCCTGTATCCCCTGCAAAACCTGTCGCTCACCGCGCAGTTGCTGCGCAAGCGCTACGATGAACGTCCCGGAAGCTGGCTTAATGCTGCCGCCCGCTATCACCGCCCTACGGGCGGCGCGCCCGCTGCACGCTACCGCAAGCTGGTCAGCCGCCATCTGCAACAGGCCGCACCGCCATGAGCCACTACGCGCTGGAGGCGCTGCTGCGCCCACCCGTGGAGTTTTACAGCATCGTCACCGCTGGCTGTGGCGCGTTAATCTGCCTGACGCAGGCTCCGTTGCTGATGCTGACGCCGTGGCAGGCCCGCCTGATGGCCTGCGCCCTGATGCTGCTGGCCCTGCGACGCGGCTGGCAGGGCTGGCACATCGTACGCTACCACCGCAACCTCCTGCGCCTGCCGCGCTACGCGCTGACCAGCCGGAAAATCCCGGTCAGCCGCCAGAGGCTGTTTCTCGGTAAAGGCTTTCGCTGGCAGCCCATCCACACCCAGCGTCTGTACGACTGCCTGCAACCGGAAGCCGCACGCTGGCTGCGCCCTGGATGGTGTTACCGCCTGGCAAGACACATCGAAAAACGCAGCGAGCATACTCTGCCTGGCCTTTCCCGCCTGCTTAGCGCCGATCGGTGGCTGAACCCGCTGCGTCCGCTGCCGTCCGTCGGCGGCAATCCGTGGTTGCATGGGGTGGAACTGAAAGAGTGCGACGTCACCCTGCCGCTCAGTGAACGCCCCGGCCACACGCTGGTGCTTGGCACCACCCGCGTCGGCAAAACCCGGCTGGCGGAACTGCTTGCCACTCAGGACATCCGCCGTGGCGAGGTGGTGATCGTTTTCGATCCGAAAGGTGACGCGGATCTGCTGAAGCGTCTGTGGACGGAAGCGCAGCGCGCCGGACGCGGCGACCGCTTTATCCTGTTCCATCTGGCGTACCCGGAGATCTCCGCCCGCTACAACGCCATCGGGCGCTTTGGCCGTATCTCGGAGGTGGCGTCGCGCCTCACCGGACAGCTTTCCGGCGAAGGCAACTCGGCGGCCTTCCGCGAGTTCGCCTGGCGCTTCGTCAACATCATCGCCCGCGCCCTGGTGGCGCTCGGTCAGCGCCCCGACTATCAGTTAATTTCCCGCCACGTCGTCAATATCGACGCCCTGTTTATCGACTATGCCCGCATCGTGCTGCCGCGCCACAACGCGCGGGCGTGGGAAGTGGTGGCGCAACTGGCGGAGCAGCTTAATGACCGGAATATGCCGCGCCATATGCTGGGCCGCGATCCTCACGTGGTGGCGCTGGAGCAGTATCTCAATGCGGAGAAATTATACGATCCGATCCTCGACGGCCTGCTCTCGGCGGTGCGCTATGACAAAACCTACTTCGACAAGATTGTCGCCTCGCTGCTGCCGCTGCTGGAAAAGCTGACCACCGGCACGCTCGCCGCCCTGCTCGCCCCGGACTACCACGATCTGGACGACCCGCGCCCTCTCCTCGACTGGCAGCAGGCGATCCGCCAGAAGGCGGTGGTCTATGTCGGGCTGGACGCGCTCTCCGATGCAGTGGTCGCTGCCGCTGTCGGCAATTCGATGTTTGCCGACCTGGTGAGTGTCGCCGGGCATCTCTACAAATTTGGTCTCAACGAAGGACTGCCCGGCAACAGTGAAACACCGTCGCCCATCAACCTGCACTGCGATGAGTTTAATGAACTGATGGGCGAGGAGTTTATTCCGCTGGTCAACAAGGGCGGCGGCGCGGGCATTCAGGTCACTGCTTATACCCAGACGCTGAGTGATATTCAGGCCCGCATCGGCAGCGCGCCCAAGGCAGGCCAGGTGGTGGGCAACTTCAACAACCTGATTATGCTGCGGGTACGCGAAACCGCCACCGCCGAACTGCTGACGAAGCAACTGCCACAGGTCGAAGTGCGTAGCCGCCAGGTCAGCTCCGGCGTCACCGACACGCCGGGCGGTATGAACAGCTTTACCAGCAACACCCGCGAACAGGTGATCACCAGTAGTGTGCCGCTACTCGATACCGCCGCGCTGATCCAGCTTCCCAAAGGCCAGGCTTTTGCCCTGCTTGAGGGTGGACAGTTGTGGAAAATCCGTCTGCCGCTGCCCGTGGCGGATAAACACTGCCCACTACCGGATTCTGTCGCGCAACTGGCGGCGTGGATGCAGGCGCGCCAGCAGGGGCAGGTGGAATGAGTGAGCAGCGAACGCCTCCGTCACGCCCACCACAGGGACCAATTGGCTGGCTGCTGTCGCTGACCGGGCGGCTCATCGGGCTGGTTATTGGCGCGCTGGTGCTACGGGTAGTGCTGGAACTGGCGGGGCTGTATTTCTGGTGGCCGCAGGAGGCGGACAGGCATGTTTTTCAGGTGATAAAGCAGGAGCATACTGAACTGGTTCTTGCGTTACAGTCGCACCCTCTGGGGAATGAAATTCTGGTGCAGCTGGGAAAAGGGGCAAATCACGTACTTATGGCTAACAGGCTCCTGCAGAAACCGTTCATCGCCCTGGCCTATACGCTGGTGAGTTTTATGCTGCGCCTGGTATGGCTCGCCTCCATGCTCCCCCTGGTCTGTCTGTGTGTATTAATCGGGCTGACAGAAGGTCTGGTGCGGCGAGATCTAAGGCGGTTTGGCTCCGGGCTGGAATCGGTTTTTCTCCACCGCTACGTCATCAGGTCCGGCAGTTCAGTCGCCACCACGCTGTGGGTGGTTTATCTGGCACAGCCGCTGTTTCTGCCTGTGACGCTGGTTTTGCTGCCCGCCGCCTTATGGCTTGGGATAACGGTATGGATGGTGGCAGGGAGTTTTAAAAGGTGGTTGTAAGGTGCTCAATGCTCATTTCCTCATTTTCATCCATAAAGACACTTTTTATCGTAATCTTTTACGCTAACCTTAGGCGGGATACTTACAGGGAACGTTTCCTTAAGGGCCTTGATGGAACTTGGTTCAGTTTACTTTCTAAAAGTGTAAATAAGCATCCTCTGGGTGCCAATTAAAAAACCGTCATTGATTTTTATAACCAGGAGCCAGAAAAGCATTACTGACATCATATAAGGCGGCTGAGTTTTTTAGCCAAAGCTGATATTCTTTCCCTTGGAGAGAATGGTCATTAGAGCAATCTATATTCCATCGTCTGAGCCAATATCCAGCAACCGCAGCTCTCACCTCAACCACCTTCATTTCATCCTTCATATTAAAATCATATTCCAATGTTTCGGGACAGTTAACGTTATTTTTATTTGGGTGAGGCACCAATTCCAGCCTAACAATTCTATTCCATTGATTATCGTAAGATCTTGATTTACTTGCAGACACCTTTTCATTAGTTTCCTCAACATTTTTGAATCTCGTCAAAACGAAGTCAGCAAATCTTCCTTTATCATAATCATAAGCTCTTATATGCCATCTTAGACCATTATCAATTAATGAATGCGGAGCAAGTTTCTTTTTTGAAAATCCATTTTCAACTGAAAAATATTCGGCGTTAACAATCCGCATGCCAAGAATCGCCCTGGTAATCTTCAATAAAATATCTAAATCAGGCTCACATAACCTAGGTGGTGATTGAATTGAGTCATATTCTGAAAATCCAATTATCTTTGAATTTAAACTATTCCTAATAAAACCCATCGCTTCATTGAAGCTAATGGCAAACTTTGGAACAAACTCACTCTCATTAATCTCGTATCGCTTTTCAACCTCATTGAAAATCGTATTTTCTGGGCAAAAATCTTTGTATTTCCTAAAGTCTCTAGTTGCCGCAGGTAATGAAATATCAAATTTTTTTGAAAGGTCAGATCTCGACACTGAGCCTCGAAATCTCAATGTCATTTCAATAAACTTCATTCTTTCCAGTATTGCTTTGTTTAAACTTTGCTCGCTCATCTGTATGCATCCTCCTGCCTTACCCTGACATGCTGTAATCATGAATATGGCATAATATCATCTAAAAAGCCACTTGACGTAATCAAAATGATTATGTCAGTATGTGTTGTGATCAGGATGCTCCATGTCTGTTCGAATAGAGCTAGCTGATTGATGTATGTAAGCGCACCTAAACCTTCAAAGGAGCGATGATTCGCTAAGTAGTGGTCATGCGACAGTGCAAAGACGCAAATGAGTTCAGGGAAGTAAGAAATGTAAGAGAACGGTTCGGGTGTACTGCTAAAGGAGAAGCCATGAAGGGGGATATGGATAGTAATCAAGCAAAAAGCCCCAATGCATACACATTGAGGCTCTGTGCTCTGCTTAGTTAGAGCAATCAAAAACTAAATCGCAAGGTCTAAGCGGTCTTTCTTTTGGCGGAGATAACTATAGCCGCAATAACAGATCTTGCCAATAACTGAAAAGAGAATAGACAAAATGTCTGATCATTCTGAACATGGCAACGGTCATGAAAACAAGCCAGTAAATATCATCGTTAATGCCCGTCCTAAGAAGGTGGATGGGGATCGCATCAGCTATGAAGAGGTCGTTCAATTGGCTTTTCCGGGGGAGGTCGATCCGAATATCGTATACACAGTTACGTACGTCGGGCCCCAAACTCCGGATGGAACATTGGTAGAAGGGCAGTCTGTAGCTATTCGCAATGGGATGAAATTCGATGTCAATAAAACCAACCGTTCTTAATCCGTCAATTAAGCGACTGATTGAGGAAGGTTTTGAGATCGAGATTGTGCGCCAGCATCTGCTGGTGCACTCCATCCCTTACCTGAATCAAGCTCGCGAATTGAGACTGGCAACTCTGGCTTGTCCATTCACAGAAAATGGTGAGTGCGACACGATACCACAAGATCACACCATGTTCTTTAGGGGAGAAAATCCCTATAACGCGACAGGGAACCCGATGTCACAGGTTGTGAATAGTCCGCGTAAACAAATCCTTTTTGACAACTTTGACGTTGACTACTACCTATCAAACAAACCAAATAACCAGCCTTTTAGTAATTTCTACGACAAAGTAATTCACTATCACACGTTGTTTGTCAGTCAAGCCCGTGTCGTTGACCCAAATGCTGATGGTCGCACAAAAGTTGTGCATGGCCAGCGCGATGAACAGTCTGTCTTTTGCTATCCAGACACGGCTTCATCTCGAGTTGGAATAACAGCAATCACCCAAAAGCTCGAAGGGGAAAGTATAGGTATTGTGGGTATTGGTGGTACGGGAAGTTACATTTTAGATTTACTTGCCAAGACACCTGTTAAAGAAATCCATTTATTCGACGCAGATAGTTTTGAACCGCATAATGCATTTAGATCTCCTGGAGCAGCATCGCTGGAGCAATTACAATCTATGCCCCGTAAAGCAGAGCATTTTCGTGATATTTACACAGCAATGCGCGGTGGAATTTTTTCTCACACCTACTTTTTAGATGAGGAAAATGTACATGAATTGGATGAATTTACTTTCGTTTTTGTTGCTGTAGATAATGGTGGGGCGCGCCGAATTATTACAGAACATCTTATTAGTCGAGGGATCCCATTTATTGATGTTGGGATGGGTATCGAGATGGTAGATAATGAATTTGGTGATGCGCAATTACGTGGTACATGTCGGGTTACTCTTGCCACACGCGACATGAACAGTCACTTACCACAGCGGGTGAATCTAAAAGATGATGATGAAGAGGCATTGTATCGGAGCAACATACAGGTCGCGGACCTTAATGCTTTAAATGCAGCACTGGCTGTAATGCGCTGGAAGCAGTATATGGGGTTTTATTTGGATCAAGAACTGGCCCATAACCTAAACTTTACTCTCCCATTCCAGTCATTGACACGCAGCGATGCTCCATCATGAAGCGTATAAAAATTGACCGTATCACCCCCATATTTGTAGAGTTCATTCCAGATGATGTGGAACCAGGTAAGCTTTATATTAGTGAGACCTATCAGACAGCGATTCACAAATGTTGCTGTGGATGTGGAGAAGAAGTAGTTACACCATTGTCGCCTGTAGACTGGAAAATTAAGAAAGATATACATGGTGTTTCACTCCATCCATCAATCGGAAACTGGAATTATAAATGCCGCTCACATTACATCATTAGTAATAACAAGGTTATTTGGGCCGGTAAATTTACCCCACAACAAGTATTAGCAGTCCAACGAAAGGATACGAATGACAAGTTAATGTATATTGCCAGTAAGAATAAGCAACGGACTAATTCCACTTCTGAGGCTAATTCATTGATATCTAAACTTTGGATGTTTGTTAAAAACATTTTTTGTGGAAAAAGTAGCTAAGTTTAAATGATGTAAATCAACAAAAATTTAATAAGCACTTAAGAGTTCTTTAGAATGGCTCTTAGGTGTTTATTAGTAGTAGGAATTTCCCCTGGCAGTTCAATAGTCAATCGGTCAAACAAGCGGGTGATAGCTCACATTTTGTTTTCAACATTGTAATACATACTGATATCACTAATCCATATTCTTTACGCTTGGATAAAGAAGTACTTGCGGTCTCCTACAACAAACGAACCCTGCCATATGAAAAAAAAGATGACTATCTTGAGTCCTTAAAGGCTGACGAAAAGTGATGATAATCGATTTATTATACAGATAGTTACCTATTTCAGCATCGGGTACCAGGCCCAAAAGATATTATCAAAAGCTCTAAAACCAGCCTCGAGGTGTGAGCTGAATAAATCTGATAACGGCGTTCAGACTCAGTATTCATTAGGCTTGCTAGAGCCTGAATAGAACGGTTTATCATTACTGTCCGGATACCACTTGTGACGAGTCCGTTATTTTCGCCTTACAGGCTACCAACGAACGGTATCCACGATATGTTCTTCCGAAGTTATTTCTGATTCTACAGCGGTTGTCGCACCAAACTGTCTACTGAAATCTTTCCCCAAGCACAACCATTTCCTCGCTGATCCTATACCACCCCATCTTTTACTCTGCCCGAAACAAGCCTCCGGAGAACGATGTCATGCGCAGCCGCTTATTATTTCTGTTACTGACTTTACTCATAGGGTCGCAGGCCTGGTCCACCCCGGAATCCACCCAGCTCGCCCTTGCGCTGAAACAACTCGACGGCGTGAAAACCTCGCTGGAGCGTGCCCAAACCCGCTCCAGCACCAATCCACAATCGCGCTACTTCTTCGACTACTTACAGGCGCAGCAGGACATCTCTGCCGTTGAACAGGGCATTCGCCGCTACCTTACCCCGGCAAGAGCGCAGCCGCGCGCCGTCCAGCCCCTGAGCGCCAGCTACCAGCGGGAGCATCCCGATGACTGACTCGCAACTCGCCGCCTTTCAGGCCGCAAGCCTGAGCAAACCGGAGACCGTCAGCCTGCTGGTGCTCGGCCTGTTTACCAGCGCCCTATTGCTATGGTGCGCCTGGACGCTAATGGTCGCCTGGCAGGGAGTCTGCCGCCAGCGTCTGAGCTGGCAGAGTTTTGGCGCGGTGGCGGCCCGTTCACTGTTACTGGTGCTGGTCAGTTTCTGGCTGGTACTGAGCTGAGGAGGAATCATGCGCTGGCTGTTGTTACTGTTATTTGCTGCATTCAACGCCTTCGCCGACCTGCCAACGATGGAAGATCCGTCGCGTGGCCAGGGCAAAGGCATTATGGAGACGCTGCAAAACTACGGCTTTGACATCGTGGTGCTGCTGGCGCTGGCCATCTGCGCCGTCGGTTTTCTGGTGGTGGCGAACAACTGCATTGCCACCTACTCGGAGATCCAGAGCGGACGCAAGCAGTGGAAAGATCTGGGCTCGATGGCGGGCGTCGGCAGCATTCTGTTGGTGGTTATCATCTGGCTGCTCAACCAGGCTTCGGACGTCCTGTGATATGGAGAGCATCCCCTTTCTCCCCGACCGCCTCAACCGCGAGCCTGTGGTCTGGCGCGGTCTGACCACCAGCGAGTTGTTTCTGGCGCTGGCTCTCGGTCTTGGTGGCGGTTGCATATCCGGCATTCTGCTGGCCCTGCTCAGCGGTTACTGGCCGTTGATCCCCGGCTCGGCGCTGGCAGGCGCGGCGTTGTTGATTCAGGGCGGTGGGCGCATTCTGGCGCGCGCCAAACGCGGTAAGCCAGACACCTGGCTACCACAGGCAATCTTTGCCTGGCAGGAACGCCATCATCTTCGGGGTACGCAACTGATCCAGCACAGCGCCGTATGGGTAGTGCGCAGGAGTCCGCGATGAGCCGCTTTCGCCATGCGCTGGCCGAGCGCGATAACCATATTCTGACGCTGCGGGCGGTGATTATTCTGTTGTGTCTGTGTCTGGCGTGCATCGGCTACGGCTGGTACCGCGCGCCGCAAAAGCTCACCCTCTGGTTCCCGCCGGACCTGCGCAGCGGCAGCACCCGCCCGTGGTGGGAAGTGCCTCCCGCCAGCGTCTACGCCTTCACCTTTTATATTTTCCAGCAACTGAACCGCTGGCCGGACAACGGCGAGGAGGACTATTCCCGCAACCTCCGCTCGCTGCGCGCCTACCTGACGCCCGCCTGTTACACCCGGCTGGAGCACGATTTCCAGGTGCGGCGCAACGGCGGTGAACTGCGCGAACGCACACGCGGCGTGTATGAGCTTCCCGGCCACGGCTACAGCAGCCTGGTGCATGACGGCGATAAACGCCCCTTCCCCCGCGTCGAGACCTTAAGCCGGGATGCCTGGCGGGTGACACTTGATGTAGCGGTTGAGGAGTATTACCAGAACGAGCCGGTGAAAAAAGCGCTGGTGCGCTACCCGTTGCAGGTGGTGCGTTACGCCATTGATGCGGAGAAAAATCCGTGGGGACTGGCGATCGACTGTACCGATGCCGCGCCGCAGCGTCTGGTGGCGGAGGAGAAACCATGAAGCCAGTCCTCTTTACTTTATTGTTCAGTTTCCCCGCCTTCGCCACGGAAGTGGTGCAGTGGGAAAACATCCCGCTGCCCGTCACGCTGCATGTCGGGCAGGAGCGAATTGTCGACGTGGGTAAACCGGTGCGCATCGGCTATCCCGCCACGCTGGAAGGCAAAGTGCGTCTGCAAAGCGCAGGCGACAAGGTCTTCCTGCTGGCGAACACGGCGTTCCCGGCCACCCGCATCCAGTTACGTGATACCGGCAACGGTGAGCTGATCCTGCTGGATATTCATGCCACCCAAGGCACTTCGACACTTGAACCCGTGCAAATTAGCTATGCGCCACAAACGCCTGCCACAGCCAAAGCATCCGTTCCAATAACAGCATCAACCGAGCCCCTGCCCGTCCTGCTGGTGCGCTATGCCGCGCAGAGCCTGTATGCGCCGCTGCGTACCGTCGAAGCCCTGCCCGGCGTCACGCCTGCCCCCGTCCGACTGGCGAAACGCATCACCACCTTACTGCTTGAGCAACCTGTTACCGCCACCCCGCTGGCGTCATGGCAGGTCAACGCCACCACCGTCACCGCCATCCGCCTGCAAAACCAGAGCGGACAGCGCATCACGCTCGATCCGCGCGAACTTCAGGGGCAGTTCACCGCCGCCACGTTCCAGCATGACTGGCTCGGCCCGCGTGGTCTGGCAGAAGATACCACCGTGGTGTACCTGGTGACGGAAGGCCCGGTTTCCCGCGCCCTGCTGCCGGAGGCGAAACCATGATGCCGCGCCAGAGCCTCCTGCTGAAAATCCTGCTGCCCGTGGTTGTCTTTCTCACTGTCTGGTTACTGCTGCGCCCGGCCAGCAAAAACACCACTGAGAAATCCCCGTCCCGCACCGTGGCAGCCTTAACGCCGCAGGAACTGCGCGATCTGGGCATCGATGGCGACACGCCTGCCGATACCGTCGCCACGCTGGTCGGCCAGATGAAGCAGTACCGCCGCGAACTCCAGTCAATCCAGAGCGATAATGAAAGCCAGCAGGCGCGCGAAAAGCGACTGAAAGCCCAGCAGGCGACGCAGGTATCGGAGTTACGCGGCGATATGCGCAGACAGCAGGATCAGATGCGCGATGAGTTGCTGAAAAGCCAGCGTGGGTTGCTGGATAAACTCGACCGTCTGATGGCGAAACGCCCGGATGATATCCCGCCCGGTCTGGGGCTGACGCCCGGCGAACTGCCCGCCGACGTACAGCCGGATATCCGCTGGCTGGAGCCGCTGGATGCGCCCCCTCCTGTAGATGAAAAGCTGCTGCGTGTCCCCCTGAAAGCGGCGGACAAATCGCCGATGAAACCTGACGTAAAGATCTATACCCTGCCGCAGAACGCCACACTGACCGGATCGGTCGCGATGACGGCGCTGATTGGCCGCGTACCGCTCAACGGCACCGTCAGCGATCCCTACCCGTTTAAGCTGCTGATTGGCGAGGACAACCTCACCGCCAATGGCGTTGAGCTGCCGGACGTGGCGGGCGCGGTGGTCTCCGGCATCGCTTCCGGCGACTGGACGCTCTCCTGTGTACGCGGGCAAATCACCTCCATGACCTTTGTGTTCCACGACGGCACCATCCGCACCGTCCCACAGGGCGGCAAATCCAGCAATAAACAGCAGGAGATCGGCTGGCTCTCAGATAACCAGGGGCTGCCGTGTATTCCCGGCGAGCGCAAAAGCAACGCGAAGGAGTACCTGACCTCGCAGTTCCTGCTGGCGGGTTCCGGCACGGCGGCACAGGCCTTCGCCAATGGCGAAAGCACCACCGTGGTGGAGGACGGCAGCATCACCAGCGCGGTAACAGGCAACAACGGCCAGTACGTTCTCGGCCAGGCCATCGGCGGTGGGCTGAAGGAAACCGCCGACTGGATGAAACAGCACTACGGCCAGATGTTCGACGCCGTGTACGTGCCGCCGGGCCACAAGGTGGCGGTGCATCTCACCGAAGCGCTGGCTATCGACTACGAGCCGGAAGGCCGTCAGGTGAAATACCAGCAGGCCATCACGCCGGGAGGTCTGGAATGATACGCACCCTGTTCATACTTCTGTTTTTACTAGCCGGATGCAGCACCTCACAGGAAGAGCTGATGCCGGTCGATCCTGACGCCAATATGCTCACCCTGTGGCAACAGCAAAGCGGCCGCAGCGCAGCTCTGCTGGATGCCCGCGCCCGGTTGCGCCGCCCGCCGGATGGTCCGGTGTCGCAACCCGAAGCGGATACCATCCGTAGCCAGTTTCCGCGACTGCCCAATCCGGATATTGTGTTGTACGTTTTCCCGCACCTCAATGGCAACACGCCGGTGCCTGGTTACAGCACCCTCTTCCCTTTCTATACCCGTCCGCAGTATGCGCTGCCGGGCGAACGCCTGACGCCGCCATGAATGAACGGCGCGGCCTGACCGGACAGGCGCTGAATGCCAGCTACCGCAAGGGCCCGTCCTTTGTCGACTGGCTGCCATGGGTGGAATTTTTGCCGGAGTCGCAGACGCTGCTGCTGGAGGATGGCCGCTCGGTAGGTGCCGTTTTTGAACTGAACCCTGTCGGAACGGAGGGCCGTTCTGACGCCTTTCTGGAACAGGTGCGCGATACCGTCACCGACGCATTGCAGGATGCCTTTGACGAGCACGAACGCGCGCCGTGGGTGGTGCAGTTTTTCTGCCAGGACGAGGACGACAGCAAGGCGTGGCTGGCATCACTTGCCGCTTACGCCGCGCCGGAGATCCGCGACTTCGCCTTTACCCGCGAATGGCTCACGCAGATGGCAAACCATATGGCCGCGCTCACCCGTGAAGAGGGGCTGTTTCTGGATAACACCGTCACCCGCACCCGCTGGCGGGCGACGTGGCGGCGCACGCGGATGGTGGTTTACCGCTGGCTGCCCGGCCTCTCGCCGGACGAACCGTCCCCGGAAGAGACGCTGAACCACATCTGCGAACGGCTCACCGCCGGGCTGAAAGCGGCGAGTATCAGCGCTGTCCGCCAGAATGAACAGGCCATCCACCGCTGGCTGGTACGCTGGTTTAATCCCGCGCCGCCCGTTGAAGATAAAAAAGCCTTCTGGCGACAACTGGATTTACCGGAAGCAGAATCCCTGCCCGTCATCACCGATTTCGCCGAACGACTGCTGACAAGCGAGCCGCGCTCAGATGCGGAGAACGGCGTCTGGTGGCTGGATAACCGCCCGCATAAAGTGGTGGTCGTTGACCGCCTGCGTAAAGCGCCGCCGCCCGGCCTGCTGACCGGGGAAACCTCGCACGGCAACGGCATCAACGCCCTGTTCGACCTGCTGCCCGCAGGCACCATTATGAACCTGACTGTGATGGTATATCCGCAGGACAAACTGGAGCAGCACATCAGCCATCTCTCCGGACGGGCGATTGGCGACAATACCGATTCCGAATACACCCGCCGCGACTGCCACGAGGTGCGCAGCTATCTGAAAGACGGCCATAAGCTCTACCGCAGCACGCTGGCGTTCTACCTGCATGCGCCCGACACCGATACCCTGTTTCGCCAGCAACGCCAGTTGCACAGCCTGTTACTCAACGCCGGACTGGTTCCGGTGCAGGAGCAACACGAAGTCGCGCCGCTCAGCCACTGGCTGCGCTGGCTGCCGATGTGCTTCGATCCCCTGCGCGATCCGCGCGGGCTGTATACCCGGCTGAACTTCGTCCAGCATATCGCCGGGCTGCTGCCAGTGTACGGACGGGAAACCGGCACCGGGCATCCGGGAATTTGCTACTTCAACCGCGGCGGCGCGCCGCTGTGCTTCGATCCACTGAATAAGCTGGATCGTGCCCAGAATGGCCACCTGCTGCTACTCGGCCCGACCGGGGCGGGCAAGTCCGCCACTCTCAACGCCAAAATCGCGCAACTGATGGCGCTGCACCGTCCGCGCCTGTTTATCATTGAGGCCGGAAACTCATTTGGCCTGATGGCGGACTACGCCGCAGCCCATGGCCTGACGGTGAATAAAATCAGCCTGCGCCCCGGTTCCGGCGTCACCCTGCCCCTATTCGCCGATGCGTGGCGACTGGTGGAACAGGCGGTTACAGATGCCGAACCGCCGGAGGACGAAGAGAGCGAGGGTGACGGCCAGCGCGACGTACTGGGCGAAATGGAGATCACCGCCCGGCTGATGATCACCGGCGGCGAAGCGAAAGAAGATGCGCGCCTCACCCGGCCAGACAGGGCGATGATCCGCCAGGCGATTATCGCCGCCGCGCTCACCTGTTATGAGGAAAAACGCCAGACGCTGACCCAGGATATCCGTGACGCATTGTTTGGTCTTTCCCGCGACAGCAGCCTGCCGGAAGCCCGCCGACAGCGAGCCTACGAGATGGCGGAATCCATCAATCTGTTCTGCGCCGGGTTTGAAGGTGAACTGTTTAACCGCGAGGGCCAGATGTGGCCGGAGGCGGACATCACCCTGGTGGATCTCGCCACCTTTGCCCGCGAAGGCTATGAAACGCAGCTTGCTATCAGCTATATCTCGCTGATTAACCATATCAACAACATCGGCGAGCGCGACCAGCATCTGGCACGGCCTATCGTCAATATTACCGACGAGGCGCATATCATTACCGTCAATCCGCTGCTGGCGCGGTTTCTGACGAAGGGCTCGAAGATGTGGCGCAAGCTCGGCATCTGGCTGTGGCTGGCGACCCAGAACCTGGCGGATTTTCCCGATGAGGCGAAGAAACTGATAAATATGATTGAGTGGTGGGAACTGCTAGTGATGCCGCCAGAAGAGATCGATCAGGTATGTCGCTTTAAGGCGCTGACCGAAGAACAACGGCAACTGCTGCGTTCGGCGGTGAAGTCGCCGGGGCAGTATACCGAGGGCGTGGTGCTGTCACCTCGGGTTGAGGCGCTGTTTCGGGTGGTGCCGCCCGCGCTGTATCTGGCGCTGGCGATGACCGAGAAGCATGAGAAGGCAGAGAGGATGCGGATTATGCGGGAGACAGGGTGCAGTGAGGTGGAAGCGGCAATAAAAATTGCCATCCATTCCCACTAATAAATGCGCTCGAAATCATCTTCCCAGCCGGGTAAGATCATCGAGCGTTGTTTAAGGTAAGCGTTTTCCCCAAGTCTAATTCTCTCCTTCACTCTGCCAGTGAAACTGAAACGCCGATCTTCTTGTATCCTGCATATTGATGACGTAGAAGTTGCGGGGAAAATACTCTGTTGGTGCCTCACTGAAGGTGTTTAATCCATACAATGCAATTTGTTTTCCTGTTATTTCCGTTGGATCTGGGATGGTGCTGGAAGGCACACGAAAGACCTTAACAACTGAATTATCGGGTAGCAGGATCTTCAGCGTAAGAAGATGATCGTCACTTTCTGCATCAAGTAATTTTCCACTGATATCGATTCCGCCATGCTGATGATCAGAAAGAGACGGTTGCATCTGCTTGCGTAGCTTTTCTGTCCAGGCCGGGCACGAGCAACGGCAGGAACAATGGGAGCAGTACGTGCCTGGACAAGCCAACTCATATACTGAAAGTGGGATATTCCGTGGCAAAAGTCGATTAATATTTTTGATAATCGTAGTGACCCGTTCAATCAGGTCAGTATTCAGTGTCCCTTCCCAACTATCACGGCTCCCCGTCAGAACTAACCCAATGTTCATATCAGGTGCTCGCTCTTTTACCATTATGCCATAGGCCGCAACCTGTAACAGGTTAGCTTCTTTCGGCTGGTTTTGTTCGTCTGTTACCTTTCCGGTTTTCAAATCAACTATGTTTAACCGATCGGGTCGCTCATGATATATGAGGTCGGCCCGCCCATGCATATCGAAATCACTGCTAGTCAGCATAACCTCCCGGCCAACGGGTAATGTTTTTTCGTATGCGGGAACCCCTTTTATGAAAACAGGCGGCAGAAGCGATCTGACGTAACGGATCTGGGTAACAAGCATTTGGCGCGACACCAGCCCGGCAACGCCGTGACGGTCATATATCCACTTTGCTACCGGCCCAGCGCGTCGATTGGCTGTCAGCGCAGTCGTAAAATCATTTTCCAGTTGCCTGAGAGTATAATTCCCGAAAGCGCCCCCCCGGTGTGTCACTGAATTGACGCGTTGATGTATTACCTGCCCTAGAATCACTCCCGGATGCAGCGGTAAACGTGCGTAAGAATGAGCTTCACTTTCCAGCAGGTATTTCGCCGGGCAAATGACGAAGCTCCCCAACAGAGAAGGAAGCACCGGACGAGTACGCGATAGCGTCATTTCATTCATTGCTTTATCACTCCTGAGATGAGGACGCCTGAGTCCGTAATTTTGCCATTTCAGTCCCCATGCGGCGGGATAATGCAAAAGTATTCGTCGCGTCTAGGTCCACCTCATATGAAAATGCCTCAAGTTCCGGGTTTGCAGCAAATGCAGCATCGGGATCCCAGAATGGATGTAGTACGGCAGCCCAACGCCCGGCCCCGGTGCGAATCACGGGTATATTCCCCATCATTTCTGCGGCACTGTCGCTGTATAGCGAAGCGGCCTCCTTGGCTAATCGTAGGGCATTCTCTGACCAGTCAGCTACGCCCGGAGAGGTAAAATCACCGTTCAGCCCGGCGTTATAGGTTTGATCCAGAAGAAGTTGAATAACATCCAGTCCCAGACGCCAGTCCAGCAATCCGTGATACGGCTGGTTTCCGTACCGGTGCAGGCAGTGATAACACCCCTGAAAGCAGCGTTCGCGATGATCGGGTTGCAGGAACTCAGCCAGCGGGTAGGCCGTTTTGTTATTTAAAATATTCTTCATGGCCTCAAGGATAATGAAAGAACCGGATGCGCCCTTCTGCTGTAGCCGTTCACATAACCCTGAACCATTAACCAGACGATCGGCCATTTGCAGAACCGGTACCGACTTACCGTTTTTCAGCATTTGAACACGGGGTTCCAGAATTTCGATTTCTTCAGGATCAATATCCAATAGCTCTTTTGATGCATAGTTCACAATGATAGAAGACGCCGAGAGCGCAGCAGCTCTGAATGCCGGAGTTAGAGTAGAATACTGTAGCCGGAGACCCGGCGGGGTTTGGGCAACCATCAGCGCAAGTAGATCAGTCACTTTAGGCGCGGCAAGATAAAATGTGTTTCGGGTATCTCCCCGATCGGTAAAGCGGTTTTTAACTAACAGGTCGGCCTCAATTATTTGACTATCCATCCAAACCCGGTTCGCCCAAAGCGGCTGGTAGGTCCCCTGCTTTCTGAAAGGGACCGATAGGCTCCCCTGTGTTGCGCTGAAACCACGCCATGTTTTATCGGTATAAATTCCCCGATTCAGGCGGTGCAGACATGTCTGTGGCTGAAGCTGTATCGCCACATTAACGTCAGGCTCAGGCGTTGCAGAAAAAGCGTAGGCTTCTGCAATTGATACGCGACTGGCCGTGGTCAGGATCTGATCAAAATCCTCCTTGGCCGATTTTGGTTCCAGCGTGGTGATAAATCCATAAGGAACATAGCATTGATAGCGCTCAGCCTTATCCATAACGGCACCGCAGATAGTACATTCGGTAGCCAGAGAGTTTGCCGGAGCCCAAATGTTGCACACCGGACAGGCGGTCATTGTTCTGATTTCACCCGGTTCGCAGGCATTTGAATAAAATGATCGTGGATTTTTTCTGCTCTGTTTAAGCAGTCCACTATAACCTGCTGTAAAGTAGCGTCGTTTATCCTGAACCAGAATTTTTCCGGGGGCAAATTCCTGTATCGCAATATCCAGATCGCGATCCATGCTGGCGAATTCGATTTCTTTTCCACCTGTGCTTACAGGCCTTGTCAGCAAAAGGCGTGATCGGGTCGGCATGCCATACATTGGGAATTTACCGTGTTCCGCCAACGCTTCAGCCAGTCCTTTCGCCTCCATCGCGCTGTCGTTCAGTACGGCGTTGATATCCTGAATCAGCTGTTCCGGCGTCAAAGGCTGAATAATTTTCTGGAACAAATGGGGGTTTTGCTGTGTGCTAGTCTGGGCAAATTTATCGCGCGCCAGGATGGTTGCTTCGATGGCCTGCCGGATTTTTGGCAGCCAGTCCGTTTGGTTTTCTTTCAGCCAGTGCACCGGGAAAAACTCACCATGGTTATCAGGGACGTGTGCGTAGTCGTCAACCGGCCATGGGTGATCGGCTTTTTCCGTTTGCTGTCTTAACCATTTGAATGCCGACACCAGCCAGATTTTTCGTACCAGTCTCTGGCAGATCATTTCCAGCTTTGTAGTCAGAAACGGTGGCGGAGGGAGGTCACCTGTAATTTTTTCCGGATAGCGGAAGTAAAACAGATCGTGACTCTTACTGCGACACGCGGTTAATACGAATGAAAACGCTTGTCCACGTCGTCCGGCACGTCCGACACGTTGTTGATAATTAAAGCGCTGTGGCGGCATGTTGGCCTGAAAGACCGCACGTAAATCACCGATATCCACGCCCACTTCCATGGTTGTGGTTACGGAAAGCACATCAACCACCCGAGCTGCCCGGTCAAGATCTCGATCGGGCTCAAAATTTTTCATTCCTTCTGGTAAAATATCATCGTCGTCGGCAATCAAAATACCTTTAAACCGGCGTAGCCTTGCCGCCGGATTTTCGGTCATTCCAGTCAGTTCCTCTGAGCGCATCCTGTGAATACCAGAAGAATGTGAGAGACGTTTGCCGAGATAGTGTTGCATCTGGAGCGTTTTTGCCTCACTGCACGGCGTTTCTGGTAAAGGAGAGTAGCAGCGAGTACAGATTCCCGCGCCGGTGTGCATGTGTATACGCCCACAGCGGGAGCAGCGCCAGACGCGATCTGTAGGTTCCGCCAGGCGAAAGTGCATTTTACCAATATCAATAATACCGCCCTGATGACCCGCCAGCTCTAGTCGCCGGAGAAAACTATCAATTAAAGATAAAGGCTCGCCTCCTGAACACTGGCATATCTCCTGTGTAAAACGGTACAGGCGGTTTCTACGATTGACATCGCGCGCTGAACTCCATGGAGTTTCTGGCTTTGTATATTGTGAAGGGGTAACCCGGTATGCGTCCGCCAACACACGAAACATTGCGTCATAAATCGCGAGATGTTCCCGTGAGTCGTTTCCGGTAATGGGAAGGCAGGGATAACCCCAACCGGACTCTTCCAGCGCGAAGTAGGTTTTACTGAATACGCTTTCCCCCACCAGCCGTTTCAGATCGCGTGAAATCTCCTGTCGTGCAACAAGCAGGTTGTCTTCATAGGATGGAAGCGCCTTCCAGCACCACTCCCCCTGCGCGTTCTTTTCAAAGAGTTGTTGCCATGCAAAGGTCAGCGTGCCTTCTTCATGTTTTTCTGGATCGGGAACAGGCGCGATGCCAGTACGATCGGAAGGGTGAATACCTGCATCTACCTGCGCACTTAATAGCGGGCCAAGTGGTTGACCTGCATCCGGTGATTCAGGTTCGAGGATTTCACGCAGAGGTATGCTGTCAGATTCAGGCTTTGATAATAACCCTCTGATTTTCTTTCGTTCATCAGCAAGTTGATCCAATTCATCCTCTTCCTCATCCGACCTTACGCTGAGGTTAACGAGTGTTTTGTTCCGGTTCTCTATCTCTGCCTGGCGTATTTTTAGTTGGTTATGGGACGGTTTATCAGCCGCAATAGTCTGTAGCGAATGGACAACAATTTCTCGTCTGACGTCGTCATGGTGACCCGATTCCAGATCGAGCGCCGCCCTTGCGGCATCTTGACGACTGTCTGAAAACGTTACCAGTTGCTCACGGTTACCCGATCGCTGTAGTTCCGCCATAAGCGAGCTGGCCAGTAGTTGTGTCGTTTTCGAAAAACCGACGCGAAAACTACGGATTGGGGAGAGCTTACCTTTGCCGTATTTATAGGACGTACCGCACGCCGGACACTGAAAAGGTAGCGCCGTTCCCGGTGACTGGCTGGATGACTGGCCTCTTTCCGAGGAGGCAAATTCACCCGGTTTAACGTAATAGAACCAGCCCGCTATATGGTTTTCCGGTAGCGGTTTTAAGAGCGATACTGGGTGTTGAATAGTGGCGGTAAATGGATCGTAGCTGGCTTTTACCCAAGTACCAAAAGTATTGTCATTATCGCTGTTTAGCTCCTCATTTCCTTTCGGCCAGAAACGTTCGACAACGGGCATAAATAGCGCGTATTCTTCAGCAGATCGGCGTTCTACCATGACTGATTTTGCGTGTTCGGGCAGTTGTTCCGTATCAGGGTCGTTGGGTAAAAGTTCAATTCGACTTTCTGAACCGGAAAAGACCGAAGGTTTACCCCCCCAAAAGAGATTACCGCAACATTCACAATAGAGTAATTCGACACGCCGCGATTTTTTATCTTTGCCGTAACGTAAGCCGGACTCCACGGTAAGATCGCCAAAATATCTGTGATTAATTTCTTGCGCAGATGCAGCGCTAGGGACGGGCAATGGCGCGACATATAACCCCTCAAGAGCGCGCAAAAAAGCATGAGCGCGGAAACGTGGCGCACCGATATCATCAGGAAAGGCATGTGAAAACCATTGCGGCCAGTCTCCCTCAGTCGAACGTAACCAGATTAATGCCTGGAGCGCTTTGTCACTATGGGGTTGGGCGTTAAAAAGGCGTGAACTAAGCATTTTGATTGACGTAGCTCTCGGAGAATGATCGTCCGTATAGCAGCCACTTTCAAGCAGGTTGCCCGCCTGTAAAACGACACGTTGCGCTAGTTGTTCTGTAGAGGCTTCACTGACTATCATTCCCATGCTGCGGGCGACATTCTGCCAGTGTTGTAATGAGGTAAGTGGTGCTTGCTGTAACTGAAGCACTGCGTGATAAAACGCCTCCAGATCCCCCTGGAAAAGAGACATATTGCCCGGGGGAAGGGTGTCACCTTTAATAATACATTCTCTCCAGTCGCTGGAAGAGGCACCGGCGGGTAATCCCCGCTGACCGAACATTCCCCATAAATATTCGACGCTTTGGTCACCTTCAGACCCTTCAACGGGTAAAGAGGCGCTGGAGGCCAGAATACGCAATTTGTGTCGGTGTTTTTCCTGATCCAGCCCCAGACGGTTGATCAAATGTTTAAGCAAGTAGCTGACTTCAGTACCCGCGGTTCCTCGCTGTAGATGAAGCTCGTCAAGAATAAGATAAAAATAGGCATCAGGATCGCGCTCAATCCACTGTCGGGTTTGCTCAAAAATAGGATCGTCCACCTCGCGAACCAGCATCGTTGAGAGCATGCTGGTGTTGGTGATCAGAATATCGGGCGGTGTCTTTTGCATTTCCCAGCGGCTGAGAACCTCTCCGCCAGCGGTTCGGGGGAAATTAAACGATAATTCGTTATCCTTGTCCTGCTGCGCTTGTCGTACCGCCTCCTGATGGGTCTCTTCCGTTAATTGCATATATTCACGCAGCTCAGTGATTTTTTTAGCCACGCGCTTTTTCTCATTTTTTTCTTCACTGAGTCGGGGATGTTTAAGCCAGCCAGTTACTTTAGTTGCGCTGGTATAACGGCCAAAGAAGATCCGGTTGCCGCCGAAATGCGTATCCATGACATCATGAGCTTCGCTGGAATCCAGCGCCCGTCGCATACGTACCAGTTGATCTTCTACCAAGGCATTCATCGGGTAGAGGATCAGCGCGCGTACCGCTTTCGGACGAGCAGCGGCTTCATGCTCGCGCATGAAGCTGGGCTGTTTATCCGCTACCTTATGCCACCACGGTTGCCAGCGCTTCAACGCCGGGCTTTGCGGCCAGCCGGTAGCTTCTTTTGCGATCTGTGCCAGAACCGGCAGTAAAAATGATTCGGTTTTACCGGAACCGGTCCCGGAGGTGACAATGCCCGGTTTCCCTGGCTGTACCCCTCTTTTCAGCATGTCCAGTTGATGGGTATAAAGATTAAAACGTCCCTTAGTTGAATCCGTTTTATTGCGGGGCAGAAGTCCACCTAAACAGAGGTCGATGAATGCCGCCCTTTGTTGCGCATTAAACCCTGGCAACCATGTCTGACCATGAGCATCATTTCGTAATTCACTGATAGTTAAGCCATAGTTCTGATATCGGGACATCGGCTCAAGAAATAGATCGGCACATAATGTCCCTTGCTGTTCCAGTAACGCTCGCCGTTCAGTCTGTATGTCTGATGAACCAATACGGAAGGCCGTTTCAAGGTACGAAATATAAAAATCTCTTATTGATTCAAATGTTTCCAGTGGGTTATTCATTATTAATCCTTTGCTTATAACTGGAAAAGGGTCTCAAGTACGCTTGCAGATTCACCGGTAGTCATTTCCTGAACATATGGCCCGAACTCCGGGGCAAGAGCATCAATCGTGGTCGCAATATCTTGTGCCGTACTACGGCCTAGGCTATAAGCCAGACGGGCAACAGCTTGTGCTTGTTCATCAGGAAGTAAAGAGAGTAGCGCTGCTTCTAGCACTTCCCTTGGCGCACAAGCTTGGTACTCTGGCTGGCGGTTGTCCACATAGATTGTCTGCCATAGTTCAAGGGTAATACGAGAAGGCGTGATGTCAGTATTTTGCTCAAATGGCCGTTCATCCGACCATATATTTTCTGCAAGAAACAGGGGTAACTGGTAAGCAAGAGGAGCCTGTAATGGAAACGTGCTTTTCCCGGTGGTGAATGTGAGTAAAAAAAGTATCGGGTGTCGGATGGGCAAATGTCGCAGAGCCTGCCGCCGATCCGTCCAACTGCATGCGGCAGGATGGCGAGTTCTGAATAAGCACTCTTGGAGTTCAGGGAGCAGCGTTTCTGGAGGAGTGCGGTTAAAACCACGCAATTCAACGATGCTCGCCAGCCCTGCCTCTTGTTGATGGGTCAAAAAATCGCCTAGCGTCATGGTATTAGTATCGCCGGATAAACGGATCAATGTGGGGGAGTTCATTAAATCACTGAAGCTAAAATGATCGCTATGTACCGATACTTCTCCCCAAACATTCCCGGCTAAGAGGTTCGCTAGTGAGGCGATAGTCTCTTTCGTCTGTTTTCCCATCAATCCGACTGCGGGTGTAACACTCGTAGCGGCAATCAGGCTGGATAATAAAGATTCACTTAGTCCCGTCGCCAGAACCTGTTTTTCGATAGCCGATGATAGTTGATGTTTGCGAGTCAGGGCATTCGCCTCTGCTAATGGAAAATTAGAATTTACTGATTCGGCTACAGATTCTGGTGCTATTTGTCGTTGGGCAGGTTGTTCCTGCACTGTTTCATTTTTAATTATCGCCCGCAGTAACGCTGTCTGGGCCAGCGTTTCAATTCCCGCTTGAGATGCAGCTTCGAAGGTCTTTTTAATCCGTTGTTCCAGTTCATTTTCTTGCTGACGTAGCGCTTTATTAATACGATCGGTCTCTTTTTTCAGTTTTTTCTTCTGGTCGTCGATTTCATTTTCAAGCTGTATTTTCTTTTCAGATAATACCTTTATTGATTGTTTAATCTGGTACTGTTCTTCTTCGTAACGAGTCAGTATTTCTTGTTTCTCAATATTAATTTGCGCTTCAACCTCAGGTAAAGCCAATAACTGTTGAGTCGTATCGTTAAGAAAGGATCTTGTATCTGCTATCTGTTCCAGGCGAGATACTGCACGAAGATAGGATGCCTCATTATCAGACTCATGTTCAGCAATAAAATGGGTTAAATTTTGTAGCTGTCCTTTACTGAACTGAGGGAAATCTTTTGCTGAATCAGTGCGCTTAAGCAGACGTTTGATCCACGTGCTGGCTTCAGCGCAATCATATTTTTTACTCACCTGAGGGAGTTCAGTGATCACCCTGAGGGCATGAGAACCAAGTAGTGTCTGAGGAACCTGACGATAACTCTCTAGCGGCATATCAAAGTCATATTTTTTAGGATCAGACAAGTCACCCGGTAATCTTAGGGATACGCCATCACTTAGGTGAAAAATGACCGCCGTATCGTTTTGCGGCTGGTAGCGGGTCAGTAACCACTCTCTGACAGCATCAGGCTCATCAGAGGCATGAGGCAGCGCAACGACAGGATAAACGCGCGACAGGTAGTCAGTAATAACATACTGCGCGGGTTTATCAGACGGCTGATATCGGGCTTTCCATATTGCTATTTCACCCCGAGTAAATTTTTTGCTGAAATAGCTTTCAAAACCAATGGCTTCACCTCCATGGGGGAAAAGATCTTTTACCAGTTCCTCCGGGAGGTCTCGTAGGTTGCCATTAATTAACAGACTAATCGGCGTAACAAAAAAAGCGCCGGATGCGGTTAACGCTAACACTTTTCCAATGAACAAAACTTCGTCCATCGAACTGTCGATTTCTTTGGAAACAACGGGAGGAGCCTGTATTACACTGGTACCATCTATTGTTTTAAGGCCGTAACTGGCTTCAAACTGATCGATAAGCTCCCCCAATTTTCGCGCCATCGGTAAAGAATGTTCTGATAGCTTTGTCCGCCATCGATTATCGGCTGTTCGCGTTCCCCTGAGTGCATCAACCAATCCCCCAACAAACAGCGGTATAGTGCGCTCTGGCTTAGGAATTTCTTTACACTGACTAATTAAGGCACAATGTTCAATGTCTTCATCCATGAAATTAATTGTCGAAGAGTCAGAAACACCATGTTGGGGTAAATCTATTTCTTCACCATTCAGGAATTTCGTTATAATTTCAGGGCAGTCAGAAGAAATATAGAATCCCAGAATAGTGCGCCATAACGGTTTACAGAGTTCAATATCTTCCGCATTACTTTCTGCTTCTAACAGATCTCTGAGAACATTTTGTGGGTCATTTTGTTCAGAAAACGTTAAATTTTCACGAAGCCAATCAGACACAACAAGTTTGGCCTTAGGTGGTAACGTACGGAGAAAATGTAACCTTTTCTCTGGTCCTTTCGGTAAATTATCTGCTTTAGCGCCATTTCTGGTGAGCCTTTGCTTGCACTCTTGCAAGCATCTGATCAATTCATGAGATTCTGTACCGAAGCTGTACATTTGGCCCAGCCGGTCGCTGATAATACTTTTCTTTTTAGCCATGTTAAACGTTCTCCTTACCACCTGATTCTGTAAAATTACTGTAAGGTTCTACGCAGCTTGCGTGTTGTCAGCGCTCTGTTCCGTCGTGCCAACGCGCGTTGGCACGAAGGGGAAACCATTACATTGTCCCAGAGTGGAAATTTCCCCCCTGTAAATAAGTAACCACCATTATCCGTTATAGACAAGCATCCATGGGCAACATGGATCCACCACTGTAAAACGGAGGGAGGTAACGCAAAGATTTTCTTTGACCAGCACCAGTCAGTATCGCCTTTTTGCACGCCAACCGTTTCTCCTGAACATATCATCTGAGCCATTAATGCCCAAGAGAAGCTATCAGTTTGCCAGTATCCGGTGTTCTGCCGAATAAAATAACGGTAACGCTGCTTTTCCTGACACCGTATCAATAGATTATTAGCCGTTTGAGTAAGCCGTTGTTCTTCTGACCATTGGTATTTTTCAGCTTGCCATAGCGACACATGGAGTTCCGGGGGTAAAGCCGGGATAAACTGCATTTGAGACAGCGGTAGCAATACTCCGCTCAAAGCATTTACGGGGAAATCGTCGTGACTAACCAAACGTAACCCAAACTGTTCAATGAAAGCATGAATACGCTCTCTGGCTGATAGATGCAATTCAATACAACCCATTGAACAACCTTTATCCTCAACCAACCGACGCCCTATTCGCTCACCGTTATTAAGTGCTTCTTGGAGAAGATTACGTTCACTTCTTGTAAACATCCCCAGAATTCGGGCAACAATTCCCTGCTCAGTGACATCAACGGAAATGGTTCTTTCAGCCAATGAGACTAACGAATATGGCGCATGACGTCGTTGTACTACACAAAGCCAGCCAGCAGCAAAGAGCATGCGACGCAATTGCCACTCGGGTATCCTCGTTACCTGTGATACGGGGTCAATATGTTGTTTTAATTCACCAAAAGGCAATGTGCTACGACGTTGAAAACGCAATGCCAGCGCCTCAGCGAGCCAGTCAAATGCTGCGGGTATATTATGTAACTCGGTATATTGGCAAGTTTCAGGAAGGCAATTTTCATACTGCCATAACATCTGAGCACCACTCAATGGTGTTATTTCTTCGCGTTTCAGTGGGGGGGGCACTGCCGTATCCCCTAACGCCATTAATACTCCCGATGGTCCATCAATAAGCCAATCATGTGGCTCTGTAATTTTACAATAAGTGGCGTAAGGCGCGTGATCTAACACGTGTACATCAAAATTTACTGGGATATCTGAATGCGCTAACGTAAGTTCGTAGCGACAAAATGCCTGACCAGATATTTCCATCAGCTCCTCTGGTGGAATGAATAATCCTTCAACTCCCTGAGATAGCGAGCCATGAGTTAATTCTTCTCCGTCTTTACTGCTGATGACATAGCATCCTCTTAGTACTTCAGGCATATGAATTATCGGTGTACTGGCAGGGTTAAGCAGTATAGCCTGTCCAAATCGAGCTGCACCTGACATACGAGGTCGTGCAGGCTGCCATCCCTGTATTAGAAAACGACGGGCTTCTTCTGGTAACAAACGGGCAATCTTATCCAGCGTTTGCCTGCCAACTTTATCGGAAGAAACTATCGACCATTTGGTAGATTTAATATCCCGACGCTGTACTCTTTCGCCAGCCTTCTTCAAGACAGTAAAAATACTGTCTGCATATGTATGATGAAGTATTAAATAGGTTGGAGAATTTTCATAATACTCACCTTCTGAACTAATATGACAAAAATCATCACGAAAAAGCGGCAAACACCCAGACCGCAGTGCGACTCCCACTCGTGATTTATAGAAATAACCCTTCCGTTTTTTTAATAATAAATCCAAGGAATTTAATGTGGTGCCTGTGTCTCGCTCGTAATATATATTATTAT